>JBKKDW010000267.1:0-14893 GCA_046708025.1 Candidatus Limnocylindrales bacterium | reverse complement strand
GGCGAACCGTCAAGCGGCTCGCGATCTGGCTGTCGCCGCTCGCCGAGCACCTTGCCGATGGGGCGGCCATTGCGGCTGGCCTCGTGGCCAGGGGCGTCCTTGAAGGTTCGTACGATCCCCGGACGATCTACCGGGAGAATGTCGACCAGGTTCCGCCGGAGCTAGATGAGCTGACGCTCATCGCTCCAGGCGCGGACGTGGCCGCCCTCACGCGGGAGGCGGAGCGCGGCATCGTAATCGCCGAGGGCGCCAATCTGGCCCGCACCCTGTCGAACCGGGCGTCGAACGACGTGAGCCCCGAAGTGCTGGCCGATGAGGCCCGGGCGATCGCCAAGCGGCACGACCTGTGGATCGATGTGATCGAACCCGAGCGGGCGACCAAGCTCGGGATGGGCATGTTCATGGCGGTCGGCCGGGGCAGTGACAATCCGCCGCGGATGATCGTGCTGCGTTCGGGCGGGGAGGGGGAGCGCGACGCGCTCGATCGTCACTTGGCCATCGTCGGCAAGGGGGTCTGCTTCGACTCGGGCGGGATCAGCATCAAGCCAGCGGACCGGATGGAAGAGATGAAGATGGACAAGACCGGGGCGTGCACGGTCATCGCCGCGATGGCCACGGTCGCCCGCCTCGCCCCCGGCACGCCCCTGCTGGCGGTCGCGCCGACGGTCGAGAACATGCCCGGCCCGCACTCCACGCGACCCGGTGACATCGTCACAGCGCTCAACGGCAAGAAGGTCGACATCACGAACACTGACGCCGAGGGCCGGCTGATCCTGGGCGACGCCCTGACCTACGCCGAGCAACTCGGCGCGACCCACCTGGTCGACGTCGCGACGCTGACCGGGGCGGTGGCACGAGCGCTCGGCAACCAGGTGACTGGAGCGTTCGGGACGCCGCAGGACTTCTACGACACGGTCGCGGCGGCCGGCGAGAGGGCCGGCGAGCGCTACTGGCAGCTCCCGCTGATCGACGACTACGTCCCCGAGATGGAGAGCTGGTATGGCGATCTCCAGAACGCCGGTTCGCCCGAGGGCGGCCTGATCAAGAGCGGCCTGTTCCTGCGCGAGTTCGTAACTCGACCTTGGGTGCATCTCGACATCGCCGCAACCGGCTACTACCGCAAGGCCGTGCCCTACGCGCCGCGCGGCGCGACCGGCGTCTCGCACGCGACGCTCGTCGAGCTGGCTCTGGCCGGCGCGCGGGTCGAGTAGCGCGTCAGGCCCGGCGCGCGGCGGCCCCCGACCCGACCCGTCCGATGGAGCTGTTGAGCGGACTGCTGGGGACGGCCGGGTTTGGTCTCGGCCTGGCGGCCGACCGGTTCGCGACGCGCTGGCCGGAGCACGACGAGGAACACCCGCCGGCTCGGGCGGTCGACTGGCGAACGGGGCTGACCGCGCTCGTCGGGGCGGTCGCGTTCGGGCTCCTGCCAATTCGATTCGGCGGCGATCCGCTGGGGTTCGGCGGCGATCCGTTGGCCATCGTCGTCTTCGGCGCGTGGTTCGTCACGCTGATCGTCGGGCTGGCGACCGACCTCGATCAGCGGCTGCTGCCGGATCTGCTGACTCTGCCGGTCATCCCGGTCGCGCTTGTCTACGCCTTGAGCGGCGCCAATCCGCTGGTCGGATCGGAGGTCGTGCCGGCCGTCGTGGCGGCACTGGCCATTCCCCTGCTTCTGTACCTGCCGTCGATCCCGTTCGGGGCGGGTGCGTTCGGAATCGGTGACGTCAAGCTGCTCATCGGGGTCGGCTTGCTGGCTGGCGGGAGCCGGGCCCTGAGCAGCGTGGTCTTTGCCCTCGCCCTGTCGGGCGTGGTGTTGCTCGTGCTGCTTGCGTTGCGGCGAATCGGTCGGCGGACATACGTGCCGTTCGGTCCGTTCTTCATCATCGGGGCGCTCTGGGCGGTGCTGGTTCGCTAGCAGTGCTGGTTCGCGAGCGGCGCTGGTTTGCTGGGCCGACTTCGGAGGTCGACGCGCGCAGAAAGCCGGAATCGCGATCGTTCAACACAAGCGAAACGATCCCCTGCCCGTGGCAGCTGCCCATGGCATCTCAATTGGTCGCCGCGCGGATCTCCACCCGAGGTGACCTCGGCCGCGCACCCCGGCGCACCCGGCGCACTCTGCCCGACCGGCCGGGAACGTCAGGTAGACGTGCCGAGTAGAATGCCCGGAAGCCGGTGTCGTCCCGAGTTTGTGCCCACTCCGGACGGCGATCCACCGGCGGGCCTCGCCGTCAGACGGACCGAGCCAACGTGGCCCCGGTTCGACCCACGGAGTCAGCTCGCACGATGACATCGCCAGGGAGCAGCGCCATACGGACCACACGGCCTGGTCGCCCGTGAGCGGCTGGGCTACTGTTGCCGGACCGACAACCCGGCGCCGCCGCCTCGGTCGCCGCCTCGGCCCTCTCCTTCTCGTCATCCCCCTCCTCGTCGGGATGATCGCGGCGCCCGCGACGTTGCCGTTCGTCCAGGGTGATGAGCTGAGCGACGCCCGGGCTCGCCAGGCGCGACTCAAGGCGGACGTGGCCGCGCGGAAGGTCCAGGTTACGCGCCTGCAGCGGCTCCAGGGTGGCCTGGCGGCGGACATCCAGGACACCGCCAGCGAGATTCGAGGCATCAACGCCGATCTGGGCGCAGTCACCACCAGGATCGCGACGATCAACAAGCAGATCACGGCCGTCCAGGCCGAATACGACGCACTCGTGTCGCAGCTGGACGGTCTGGATGCTGAGCTGGTCGATCTGGAGGCCAGAGAGGCCGCCAAGAGGACCGAGCTGGCGGACCGCAGGAGCCTCCTCGCCGAGCGCATGAGGAGCGCCTACGACAGCGATCGGACGTCGCTGCTCGAGTCCTTCCTGTCGGGTGGCACGTTCACCGACCTGCTGGCCGAGATGAGCTACTTCGTCGACGTCGGCGAACAGGACCGGGCCCTGGCGGCGCGCATCGCCACCGACAAGGCGACCCTCGCCGAGATCCATCAGGCGGTCGAGGACACGCGGACGCACACGAATGAGCTGCGCCAGGAGACGGCGGCCCAGAAGCGCAGCCTCGATCGCAGTCGGGTCAACCTCCAGGCAGCGCAGTCAAGCCTGGCGGCGCTCGAGAAGAGAACCAGGGCGGCGCTCGCGAAGGAGAAGGCTGCGTTCGCCGCCGTCGCCAGGAACAAGGCCGCGGCGAGCAAGGCGCTGGCCAGGGCCGAAGCGTCGCAGAAGCGGCTCCAGAGCCGAATCGCCGAATTGATCCGGCGGCGCTCCGCCCAGGGTCGCATCCCGTCGGTCTACAACGGGTCCCTGCGCTGGCCGATGGCAGGGACCGTGACCCAGAACTTTGGCTGTACCGGGTTCGGCTGGGAGCCCAGGGTGGGACAATGCGCCCATTTCCATCGCGGCATCGATGTCGTCGCGCCGGTTGGCACGCCCGTGCGGGCGTCGGGCGCCGGAACGGTCGTCTACATCGGCTGGAACTACGCCGATGGCTACGATCCGGCCTGGATCGTGGTCATCGCCCACAGCACGTCGCTCACGACCTGGTACGCGCATATGCTGCCCCGCCGCCCGAACGGCATTCGCTCGGGCAGCCGGATCAAGGCCGGCCAGGTCATCGGATATGAGGGCAATACCGGGCGCTCCACCGGGGCGCACCTGCATTGGGCCGTGATGTACCGCGGCAGCTTCGCCAATCCGCGCCTGTTCCTCTAGCGGCGGCCCGCGAACCACCCGGTACTACCCCGGACCATGACTTTCGACCCAGGCTGAAGCCGCCAGGCGATCCTTTAGACTCGACCTGAATGCTGACCCTTCAACCAGGGTGCCCGTGAGCGGCTGGGCCTCGGGCGCCGGCGCCAGGCCGCCCCGCCATCGTCTCGCTCGGCGCCTTGGATCACTGTTGCTCGTCCTCCCGCTCGTCGCCGGGTTCATCGGCGTGCCCGCCAGTACGCCGTCCGCGCATGGTGACGAGCTGAGCGATGCCCGGGCCCGCCAGGCCCTGCTCAAGCAAGACGTCGCCGCCCAGAAAGCCCAGATCGCCAAGCTGAACGAACTCCAATCGAGCCTCGCCGCCGAGATCCGCGAGACCACGGCGACACTGCGCGGGATCAACACGGACCTGGCCGCGGTCAAGGTCAGGATCACCAACATGCAGAGCCGGATCCAGGCGGTGACCGCAGAGTTCGAGGCACTCGTCGTCGAGCTCCAGGACCTCGATGCCAGGCTGGTCGTGGTCGAACGACAGGAAGCGGCCAAGCGAGCCGAGCTCGGTCAGCGCCGGGAGCTGCTTGCCGAGCGTGTTCGGAGCGCCTACGACACGAATCGCACGTCAGCCCTCGAGACGGTGCTGTCCGGCGCAACGTTCACCGAGCTGCTCGCCGAGATGAGCTATCTGATCGACGTCGGCGAGCAGGACAAGGCTCTCGCCGTCCGCATCACCGGGGACCAGGAGACCCTCGCCGCGCTCCATCAGACGACCGAGGACACCCGATCGCGAACCAACGTGCTGCGCCAGGCGACGGCCGCCCAGAAGCGTGAGCTGGACCGCAGCCTGGTCGAGCTCGAGCAGGCCCGAGCCGATCTGAAGGACCTGGAGGAGGCCACCGCGGGCGCCCTGGCCAAGCAGAAGTCCAGGTACGCCGCGATCGCCCGGAACAAGGCCAACGCCGCCCGGATCATCGCCCAGGCGGCCGCCGATCAGCGCCGGCTCGCGCGCACGATCGATGAGCTCATCGCCCGACAGATCGAGCGCGGCAACATCCCGTCCGAGTTCAACGGGACGCTGCAGTGGCCGATGACGGAGGGGCAGATCGTGGGCGAGTACGGCTGCAGCTCGTTCCTGTGGTACGCGCCTGGCAACGGCTGCGAGCATTTCCACAACGGGATCGACCTGGTGTCCTCGTTCGGTGCTCCTGTCCAGGCGTCCGCGGCCGGGGTCGTGGTCTACGTCGGGTGGAACTGGGCGGACGGCAGCGATCCCGCCTGGATCGTTGTGGTTGCCCACTCCGCAAACCTGCGCACCTGGTACGCGCACCTGCTGCCCAAGCGACCGGTCGAGGTCGGAGACTCGGTCGAAGCCGGCCAGACCATCGGGTACGAGGGCAACACCGGCAACTCGACAGGGGCGCACCTGCACTGGATGGTCGAGCTCGACGGCAGCTTCGTGAACCCGCGCCTCTTCCTCTAGTCGCACCGTCGAGGGGTCGCACCGTCCGCTAAGCTCGCGTTCACGGGAACGGCAGGATCCCGTGCTAGCATGCCGCCGTGAAGCGGACGATGGCGGTCATCCTCGCCGGTGGGGAGGGTGAGCGCCTGTCGATCCTGTCCCAGGAACGCGCCAAGCCGGCCGTTCCGTTCGGTGGCAAGTACCGAATCATCGACTTCACCCTGTCCAATTGCATCAACTCGGGGATCGACGACGTAGTCGTCCTGACCCAGTACAACCCGCGCTCGCTGAACGACCACATCGGCCTCGGCCGGCCGTGGGACCTGGACCGCAACACCGGCGGCGTCAAGCTGCTTCAGCCGTACATCGCGCGCGGCCAGCTGGCCGAGTGGTACCGCGGCACGGCGGATGCGGTCCTGCGCAATCTCAACGTCGTTGAGCACACGGCCGGCGACACGGTCCTGGTCCTGGCCGGCGACCACATCTACAAGATGGATTACCAGCCGTTCGTGGCCGCCCATCGGCGCCATCGTGCGGACGTGACCATCGCTGTTCGCCGCGTTCCCCTGGCCGAAGCGTCGCGGATGGGCATCCTCGCCCTCGACGAGCATGATCGAGTCACGGAGTGGCAGGAGAAGCCCAAGCAACCCAGGAGCGATCTTGCCTCGATGGGCGTCTACGTATTCTCGAAGAAGACGTTGCGGCGCTGGTTGGCGGAGGATCGAGTCGACTTCGGGGCGCACGTCATCCCGGCCATGCTCGAGGCCGGTGCGCGGGTCTTCGGGTACCGCTACAACGGCTACTGGCAGGACGTCGGCACGATCCAGTCGTTCTGGGAGGCCAACATGGCCCTCCTCGAGGACGTCCCGGAACTCGACCTGTACGACAAGGAGTGGGTCATCCACACCCGTTCCGAGGAGCGTGCCCCGGCCAAGGTCGGCCCGACCGCCCAGGTCCACCGCAGCCTGATCAGCCATGGATGTGTGATCGCCGGAACGGTCGTCAACTCGGTCCTGTCGCCGGGCGTCCGGGTGGATGTTGGCGCGGTCGTCCGCGACTCGATCGTCATGTTCGACTGCGTCATCCGCTCCGGGGCGGTGGTCGACCGCGCGATCCTCGACAAGGAGGTCGTGATCGGCCAGGGCGCGATCGTGGGCGACGGTCCGTTCGACGATCGACCGAACAAGCAGGAGCCGAACCGGCTCAACACCGGCATCACTGTGGTCGGCAAGCGCGCGATCGTGCCGCGCGGCGTGCGCATCGGCCGGAACGTCAAGGTCGCCGCGGCCGTCCGCGCGTCGGATTTCAGCGGCCGGATCGTGCGCATTGGCGAGTCGGTCGAACCCGGCTCGGGCCGGCGCGCCGGGCGTTCGAAGCGCCCCGCGGTGCTCCCTGCGATCGAGGGAACGACGGGCCAGGCGCACGTTGCCGTCCGGCATCGAGGCGATCTCGGCTAGACTCGGCGGGCCATGTCATCTGCCGATCCGGGCGTGCCCGTCAGGCGGGCGGAGCCGGTTGTCCGCCCGATCGACATCGAGAGCTGGCTGGCGGCGCTGGGACTGACGCCGTCCGAGCGAGCCGACCGTGAGGCGATCGCCAGCTGGGACCTCGTCCTCGATGGGCGCCGCCGGTTCGATCTCCGGGTGACGGTCATCCTCGACCCGGCCCTTGGCATCATCTGCTGGGCCCACTACGCCCCGCCGATCAGCGACATGTTCCGCAAGTCATATCGCAAGCTCTTGCGCTGGAACGACGAGTACCCGTTCGCCAAGTTCTCGGTAAGCGAGGACGAGCGGCCGCTGCTTGCCGTGGAGCTGCCGATCGAAACGGCCAGCGCCGATCAACTGGGCCTTGCCATCGCCCGGATCCTGGGCATCGCCGACCGGCTGCTCGATGAATCGAAGGTCTGGCTGTGGGTCGGCGGCCGGATGCCCGACCCGGGCGTGCGGACGTCAATCAACGCGGGCTTGCTCGATCGATACGCGGCGCGCCTGCCCGAGCTGCTGGACGTCATGGAGGCATGATCGGGACCCTCGCCCGCCGCTTCGGCGGCCTTGGGCTGGCCGGGGCCCTCGCGACCGGACTGCTCACCGTGCCCGCAGGCGCACTCCCGGTTCGGGCCGCCGCCCCGGATCTCACGATCGTCGCTGACGCGCGCTACGACGTCCAACCCGAACAGCGTCGGGTGCGGGTGAGCCTGGACCTGACCCTGACCAATCAGCTCAAGGACACGGTCACCAAGCGCTACTACTTCGATCGCGCCTTCCTGGCGGTGCTGCCGGACACCTCGGGCTTCAAGTTCAGCTGGGCGGGCAAGGGCACGCCCAGGGTCAACGTCGCCGAGAAGACGGTTGACTTCACGCTCCTTCGGCTGGACCTCGGACAGCGCCTGTTCAGTGGCAAGTCCGCGACCTACCAGCTGCGCTTCGACCTGGTCGATCCGGGTGGCGAGCCAACCCGGGACGTGCGGGTTGGTGACTCCCTGGTGTCGTTCCCGGTCTGGGCGTTTGCCACGGACGGCACGCCTGGCAGCGCGGTCAAGGTCGTCTTTCCGCCAGGCTTCGAGGTCGACGTCGAGGCGGGCGAAATCCCTGCGCCCACGACCGCCGCCGAGGGCGCACTGGTCTTCCAGACGGCGACGCTCGCCTAGCCGCTGTCGTTCTTCGCCTACCTGGTCGGTGAGCGCCCGGGCGCATACGCGGAACGGACCGTTCGCGCGATCGTGGCAGGCAAGCCGGTCGAACTCACGATTCGGGCGTGGCCCGACGATCCGGCCTGGGCGGACCGGGTCGGCGGCCTCGTCGGGCGGGCCCTGCCGGTCCTCGCCGAGCGGATCGGCCTGGCCTGGCCGCGTGACGACGGCCTCATTGTCGAGGAGGCAGCGAGCCGCTCGACGGGCGGCTATGCCGGGCTGTTCGACCCGCGGGAAGGGCTCGTCGAGGTCGCCTACTACGCCGACGATTCGGTCGTCCTGCACGAGGCCGCGCACGCCTGGTTCAACGGCTCGCTGCTGGCCGATCGCTGGGCGAACGAGGCGTTTGCCTCGTACTACGGCCTGGCGGCTGCCGAGCAGCTCGGGGTAGCGGGGCAGGCCGATGAGCTGACGCCGGAACTGATCGACGCGCGCATCCCGCTCAACGCGTGGGGTCCCATCGGGCGCCAGGCGACCGATACCGAGGACTATGCGTATGCGGCCTCGCTCGTCCTCGCGCGCGAGATCGCGGATCGAGCCGGTCCCGCGATGCTCCAGGCCGTCTGGGCCGCCGCTGCCGCCCGGGTCGGGGGGTATCAGCCGCCCACCGGGAATGCTCCCGAGACGGTCGATGGACCCCCGGATTGGCGAGGCCTGCTGGATCTACTCGAGGCGCCGGGCACCGACTCGTACGACGAACTGTGGCGGGAATGGGTCGTTCGCGATTCGGACCTCAAGCTGCTCGACGCCCGGTTGGCCGCTCGTTCGGCCTATGACGACGTGGTCGGGAGCGCTGGCGACTGGAGCCTGCCGCAACCGATCCGCGAGGCACTCCGAGCATGGCAATTCGAGACGGCCGGCGCGTTGCTGGCCGATGCCGGCGCGATCCTTGGGCAACGAGGCGAGATCGAATCGGCGGCGGCGGCGTCGGGCCTTGTGCCGCCGCCTGCCTTGCAGGTCGCATTCGAGCTGCCCGACGGCTTCAACGCCGCGCGCCTCGAGGCAACTGAGGAACTCAGCGCGATCGCCCGGTTCGACGGCGCCGTCGCGACGCGACCGGCTGAACCGGACCTGCTGGAACTGCTCGGCATGTTGGGCACGACCCCGGAGGCCGACCTGACCCACGCCCGGGCGTTGTTCGCAGCGGGCGATCTCGCGGGCTCGCGCGCGGCCGCCGGCGCGGCGGCAGCCGTCTGGACGAGCGCTGCGGATGTCGGGCGCGGGCGCCTGGTCAGCATCGTCGCGCTGACGCTCGCCGCGCTCCTGGCACTCGCCCTGCTGATTGGCGGGTTGCGCGGGCGCCGCCGCCGTCGCCACGGATCCGCCGGCGGGTCGGACGCCCCGGAACCGTACGCTACACTCGCCGCCACGCATGATCTGCCGCCCCCCGCCGTGGTCGGGGACGAAGGCCGAAGAGGAGCGAATCAGGACTGATGGGCCTCTTGCGAATGCGCCCATCACACGAGATCCTGTCGGGCGATTCGGCCGACGTGTACTTCGCGCGGGCCGAGACGATCCTTGCCGGCGAGGCCCTCGACCCGCTCGTCACGATGGAAGTCTTCAGCCGCCAGGCGGGGGTGCTGTGCGGCGTGGACGAGGCACGCAACCTGCTCGGCCACGTCCTGGCGGCCGCCGCGCCGGGCGAGGCCCAGCTCGAGGCGCTCCACGACAGTGACGTGATCGAGCCCAAGGAGATCGTGCTCCGGATCCGCGCGCGCTACCGCCAGTTCGGGCTGTACGAGACCGCGTTCCTGGGGATGCTGGCGCAATCGACCGGTTGGGCCACCGCGGCGCGTGCCTGCGTCGAGGTTGCGGCGCCGGATCCGGTCATCAGCTTCGGGGCGCGCCACATTCATCCGGACATCGTCGACGTGCTCGACTATGCCGCGATCGTCGGTGGCTGCGTGGGCGCGTCCACGCCGGCCGGGGCGCGACTCGCCGGGCTTGCGCCGACCGGGACGATGCCCCACTCGCTCGTCCTGATCTTCGGCGACACCGTCGACGCTGCCCTGGCATTCGACCGGCACGTCGACCCAGACGTACCCCGGATCGTTCTGGTCGACACGTTCAAGGACGAGGCCGAGGAAGCGCTGCGGGTGGCCACGGCCCTTGGTGATCGGCTCTACGGCATTCGGCTCGACACACCGTCGGAGCGTGGCCGGGTCACCGCCGATCTCGTCCATGAGGTTCGGGCACGCCTCGACCAGGCTGGATTCGACCACGTCAGGATCACCGTGTCCGGTGGCCTCAATCCGGAGCGGATCGCGTATTTCAAGGAGGCCGGCGCCCCCGTCGACTCGTACGCGGTCGGGTCGTACATCAGCGGCGCCAGCCCGATCGACTTCACCGGCGATATCAAGGAGATCGATGGTCGTCCGATCGCCAAGCGCGGCCGGATTCCGGGGATCACCCCGTCACCGCGCCTCGAGCCGGTAGATCTGTCGGTCTTCCGCGAGGGCTAGGCTGGCTAGGCCTGCTGCAGGCGCGCAGCAGGGCGGTCCCTCCGCAGCCTCGGCGGGCGCGGGGAGGCTCGGCGGTGCGGGAGGCTCGGCGGGCCGGGCGCAGTCGCCCCAGGAATTCGTTCCTCCAGAAACACGATTCCTCGATCGTTCGAAGCAAGTGGAACGATCATGATCAGTCACGAAGCGGGGGCGGGCGCCGGTGGGCGTTTCGCGTGGGTGGAACGCGGGCTCGCGCGAGCGGGCGCGGGCAGGCTGGGCAGGCGCGGGCAGGCTGGGCAGGCTCAGCGGGGGCGGCGCGGCCGCGGTCACTCGGGCGCGCCGAATCGCGGGCTCTCGGCGATCGTTTCGCGTGGGTGGAACGATCGCGGAATCGACATTCGCGAGCGTAGTTTCGCACGGGGTCGCCCGGGCCGGCGTGCGCTCGAGGCGTTCTCGCCGAGGCCCGCCCGAAGGGGCCGGGGGCCGCCCGAGCCGGCCAAAGAGGGCGCCCGGACAAGGGCGTAGATTCCATGCCACCATCGGCCTGTGAACGACGAACGCGAGGTGCGCGACGGCCATTCCGATGACGACCAACGCGAAACGGCCTACGACCTGCTCCAGCGAGGTCAGGCCCTGCTCGAGCGGCGTCACTTCGCGCAGGCAGCGATCGTCCTGGAGCGGGCCGATCGCCTGGAGCCAGCCAAGGGCTCCATTCTCGAGGCTCTTGGGCGGGCGTATTTCAACTCGGGCCAGGCCGAACGAGCGCGCGCCACGTTCGACGTGCTCCTGGGGATCGAGCCGTCATCACACTATGCCCATTACGCGATCGGCCAGAGCCTGAAGCGCCTCGGTCGAACGGATCAGGCAAGGACGCACCTGCGACTGGCGGTCGCGCTCAGTCCGGACAGCCCGCTCTATTCCGGAGCCCTCGCAAGGTTGCCCCCTGCAAGTGCGACCGGCCGGGCGCCGGTAGGCGAGACCAGGGAGGATTGACGCCGGGCGCGGCGCAACGCGACCGTGTCAGCCCGTCGCCAACCGCCAGTGCGGCCATTCGATGACCGGCACGAATCCGTGGGCTCGGTAGAGGACCGTCGCCCCGTCATTGTCGGCCTCCACGCTCAGGTCAATCCGACCAGCACCGCGATCACGAAGCTCGGTCACGCCCCAGCGCAGGAGCTCGCGGCCCAGACCGCGACGGCGCCACGCCGGCAGCACGCCGATCAGCCCGACCACGCCCGCTCGTTTCGAGGCCTCGCCCGGATCGAGTGCAATTCGCGCGAACGCCACGGGCCGCTCGGGTGCCTCGGCTGGCGACACGATCAGGATCCCGGTCGGGTCGAAGTCGGCGGCGGCATGGACGTGGCTGGCGATTTCGGTCGTCCACGACATCGGCGTCGGGTGGCCCGCGAACGCTGCGTGCATGAAGGCGACCCACTCCGCGAGGTCCGTGTCGCGTGCCGGGTCGAACCGGCGCAGCACGAATCCCGCCGCGAACGCCGGCCGCGGCACGCGTGCCAGGGGGTCGAGCTGGAATTGCCAGAGGCTGGAGTGGTAGGAGAACCCGAGCACCTCGGCGAAGTGGCGCGATCCCTCGAGGTGTGACGGGACGTAGAGCGTCAGGTGCCCGTGGCCTCCGAGGGCGACCACCAGTGCCTCGGCAACGAGCGCCCGGCCATGACCCCGCCGGCGGTCGTCGGGATGGACGGTCAGATCGTCGCGACGGGTCGTGCAGTAACCGACGACGCGTCCGTCCTCGATGGCCACGACCGTCCCTTGAGGATCCGGTGGAATCCGGAGCAGCGCCCGATCGATGTCGGAGCGAACGAAGCCAGGGATGGCGTCCACCGCCAGCGAGGCCTCCATCACGGCTCGGATGCCGGCCTCGTCGCCAGGCCGGAAGCCCCGGACGACCCGCACCGACCGGACCGTGTCAGCTCGCCTCGGCGCGCAGGCGGGCGAGCCAGAGGAGCGCCACGAGCGACTTCGCGTCGGCGAACTCACCGCGCCCGGCGGCCGCCAGAGCCTCGGCGACGGGCATCCGCTCGAGCAGCAGGTGCTCGTCGTCATCCGGTCCGAGCCGATGTCCATCGGCGGGTCGCAGATCCGTGGCCAGGTAGAGGTGCATCAGCTCCGAGGTGAAACCGGGAGCCGTGTAGAAGCGCGAGATCTTGCGCCACGACCCGGCGCGCATGCCGGTCTCCTCCTCGAGCTCTCGTCGCGAGGCGAGCTCCGGGTCCTCGGCCGTCCCGTCAGCGGCCACGTCGAGCGTCCCAGCCGGGATCTCAAGCAGGGCCTCGCCGACGGCAACCCGAAACTGCCGGACGAGCAGGACGCGATCCGCCGCGTCGAAGGCAAGGATGGCCACCGCACCCGGATGGGCGGCGATGTCGCGAGTCCCGCGCGAGCCATCGGCGCGTTCGATGGTGTCGACCCGGAAGGTCAGGTAGTGCCCGCGGTGGAGGATTCGAGACGCCACCACGCGCGCGACGAGATCGGCCCCGGAGGGTGCCGCCGGGGCCGTGGGTTCGCTCGACGACCGGTCCTCGGTCAGGAGACGACCACCGCGTCCGGGGCGAGGGTCAGGCCGGACTCGCCGTCGAACAGGTGGAGCTTGTCGAGTGGCAGGGCAAGGTTGACGATGTCGCCCGGGCGCACTCGATGCTCCGAGCCCACGATTGCCACGACGTCCTGGCCGGCCGCATTGACGTGCAGCAGCTCCTCATTGCCGAGGTATTCGACAACATCGGCGCGGGCACGGAACGAGCCCCGGCCCGAACTCGCCTCGCCGATGTCGAGGTGCTCCGGGCGGAAACCCGCGATCAGGGTCTTGCCGGCCTTTGGCCGGGCCGTCTCGCGATAGCGGGCCGGGAGCGGGATCGACCAGTCGGCCGCGCCCACCAGGCGAGCGTCGTCGCCGGAGCCGTCCATGTGGACCTCGGTGAAGTTCATCGAGGGGCTGCCGATGAAGCCCGCCACAAAGCGGTTGATCGGTGTGTCGTAGAGCACCTGGGGCGTGCCGACCTGCATCATCAGGCCGTCGTTCATGACCGCGATCCGCGAGCCCATCGTCATCGCCTCGACCTGGTCATGGGTGACGTACACGATGGTCTTCTTGAGGCGCTGGTGGAGCCGGGCGATCTCCGCCCGGGTCTGGACGCGCAGCTTGGCGTCGAGGTTGGACAGTGGCTCGTCCATCAGGAAGACGGCCGGCTCCCGGACGATCGCGCGACCGAGGGCGACGCGCTGACGCTGACCGCCGGACAGCTCCTTGGGCTTGCGGTCGAGCAGCTTGCCCAGCTGGATCGTCTCGGCGGTCTCGTTGACGCGCCGCTCGATCTCCGCCTTGGGGACCTTGCGCAGCTTCAGCCCGAAGGCCAGGTTCTCGCGCACCGACATGTGTGGGTAGAGCGCATAGCTCTGGAAGACCATCGCGATATCACGATCCTTGGGCGGGACGTCGTTGACGACACGGTCGCCGATTCGCAACGTGCCGCTGGAGATCTCCTCCAGGCCGGCGATCATCCGCAGGCTGGTTGTCTTGCCGCAGCCCGATGGTCCGACCAGGACCATGAACTCGCCGTCGCCGATCTCCAGGTTGAGATCCTTGACAGCATGGAACTCGCCGTAGTGCTTGTTGACGCCTTCGAACGTCACCGTCGACATACGCGGACTCCTCCACGCCCGGCGGTCCATCGCGGGCCCTTGCATTCGGCCGCCGAAGCGGACACGAACGGGCCCCGTACGAGGGCTGCCTGGGGTGCCCGCATCGTACGTTCGCCGATACCACGACGCAACCCCCCTACGATGTGGGAATTGGGGTGGCCTTTAGGCGGTTCGGGACCCGATCTGGGACCCTTTCGCGGGGAGCACCCCGACGGCCAGCCGCTGCGCTTCTGGGATGACGTGGGCGTACGTTCGGGCGGTCAAGGCGGGATTGGCGTGACCGAGCTGCTCGGAGATGACCCGCATCGGGACGTTCCGGGCGAGCATCAACGTCGCGGTCGCATGGCGCAGGTCGTGGACGCGCATTCGCGGGAGACCCGCCCGCTCAAGCAGTCTCGGGAACGCGTGGCTGACCGTGTAGCCGCGAAGACGCTCGCCCGAACGGGGACCCAGGAAGACGGGCTCGTTCGGACCACGCCGAGGGCTCAATGCCAGGCGGGATCGCAGCGCGTCGACGGCGTCGGCGCTGATCGGCGTCGCCCTGACCCTCGACTTCGACCGGCGGACGCTGACGAAGGCCTCATCGAGGTGAACGTCAGCCTGGTCCAGGGCCAGCGCCTCGCCGAGACGGAGCCCTGAACCCAGGAGCAGCCGGTAGACGAGCTCGAACGGATCGCCGGCGATCGCCTCGAGCAGGTCTTCGGCCTCGGCCATGGTCATCGCTCGGACGGGCTCGCGCTCGACTTTGGGCAGCCGGATCCCGCTGGCCGGGTTGTCAACGATGCTCCGCTCGGCCACCGCACGGCTAAGCGCGATCCGCAGGGTGGTGACGATCAGCCCGACGGTCGCCGGTTTGAGGTCGGCGGCAATGCGATCCGCGACCAGACGGCGTACGTCGGATGGGCGCAGTTTGGCGACGATGATGCCCCCGAGCAGCGGACTTATGTGC
>JBKKDW010000266.1:0-3352 GCA_046708025.1 Candidatus Limnocylindrales bacterium | reverse complement strand
TCCGTGCCGGGTCGTACTTGAGGTAGCCAAGGTCCGTGGCGATCCGGAAGTTCTGCTCCATGGATCGACCGATGACCGAGACGCTCCGATTCATGTCGGCGGCGGCGTCGAGGACCTGCTGGACGCGCGCGATGTTGCTGGCGAAGGTGGCCACAATGACCCGGCCCGTGAGCGGCTCCATGATCTCCCGGAAGGCGTCGCCGACGGTCCGTTCGGACGGCGTGTAGCCGGGGTTCTCGGCGCGGGTCGAGTCGGACAGCAGGCAGGCCACGCCCTCCTGTCCCAACCTCGCCAGGATGGCGAAGTCGGACAGCTTTCCGTCCACCGGGGTGTGGTCGAACTTGAAGTCGCCGGTGTGGACGATCGTGCCCACCGGGGTGCGCAAGGCGATGCCCATCGCATCCGGGATGGAATGGCCCACCCGGAACGGCAGCACCTGGAAGGCCCCGATCGTGATCTCGTCGCCCGGTTCCAGCGCGATCAGTGGGTTGTTGTGGAGCTTGTGCTCCTTGATCTTGTTGCCGAGCAGGCCTCGGGCCAGGGTCGAGGCGTAGACCGGAACGCCCGGGAACTCCGGCAGGACGTACGGCAGCGCGCCGACGTGGTCCTCGTGGGCGTGGGTGATCAGGAAGGCCTTGACCTTGGCGCGCCGCTCCTTGAGGTAGGTGATATCGGGGATGACCAGGTCGATCCCGAACATCTCCTCGTCGGGGAACATCAGGCCGCAATCGATGACCACGATCTCGTCGCGGTATTCGAACACGTACATGTTCTTGCCGATCTCGCCGACCCCGCCAAGGGGGATGATGCGCAGTGGCTGATCGTCGGCCGGGATGGACTTGGGTCGCGCCATGGCTAGCCTTGGCCCCGGGACAAGTTGTGGAGCGCGACCCACGCCGCGCCACCCGCAAGGCAGCGCCTCCAGACTCCTACGGAGTGCCTCGAGCTGGCCGGTCGAGTCGCGAACGCGCGGTCACGCTCACGTCCAGCCCGATTCCGGTCGAGTGAACCCGATTCGGGTGGCGCGAGCCAAGATTTCCCACGTAACAGTCTGTACGACACTGGATGCGGAGATCGGCGAACCTGCCAGGGCGTCCACGTGATTGACATCTAGAACAGGGTCAACTGTGGAGCGAGATCGTCGGCCGGCTTGGGTTCGGGATGCGGTTCGATCAGCGATGGTGCCGCTTCGAGGAGCCGTTGGTCGGCGACGACCTGCACGATCGAGGACGCGGCGGCCGCATCACGTCGTCGGCGCGCGTCGAGGAGCGCGGCCGGGACGGCGGCGATGTCCACGTAGCTATCGCGCTCGATGGCCGGCGTGCGCAACGCGGCCGCAGGGTGGTACAGCGCGACGACCAGGGCGTCCCGGCCACCGTTCTCAGGATCGGCCGGGCGGACCGTGCCGTGGGCCTGCGAGATGCGCGCTCCGGGCATGAACCGGGCCATCGAATGCCGCCCGAGCGTCACGATCACCGCCGGATTGAGCACTTCGAGCTGCCGACGCAGGTATGGCGCGCAGGCGGTCACTTCGTCGGGCTGCGGGTCGCGGTTGTCCGGCGGGCGGCACTTGACGATGTTGGTGATAAACACGTCCTCGCGCCGCCAGCCGATCGCGGCCAGGAGTTTGACCAGCAGCTCCCCGGCCCGCCCAATGAACGGGCGGCCTTCGCGATCTTCGTTGAAGCCGGGGCCCTCGCCCACGAAGACGACCTCCGTCTCGGGGTCGCCTTCGCCCGGAACGGCTTTCGTGCGTGTCTCATGGAGCCGGCAGTTCGTGCACACCCGGACTTCAGCCGCGATGGCTTCGAGCGCCATCTGGCGCCCGGCGTCGGTCACGCCGTGGCCTCGACGCCACTCGCGGAGTGGTACGGCCGGGCCCCGCGGGCCGAGGCCGGGGTGACCCAGTCACGCTCCCGGAGCAGCTCGGCAATCTCCACGGCGTTGGTGGCGGCGCCCTTGCGCAGGTTGTCCGAAACCACCCAGAAGGCGATGCCCCGGTCGTCAGGGATGGAGACATCACGACGCACGCGTCCCACGAAGATCTCGTCACGCCCGGCCGCTTCGCTCGCCAGCGGATAGTCGTGTGCGCCCGGATCGTCCTGGACGATCACGCCGGGCACCGCGGCAAACAGCTCACGGGCGCGCTCCGGGTTGATCGGCTCGCGGGTCTCGACGTGGACGGCCTCCGAGTGGCTGACGAAAACCGGGATGCGCACCGCGGTGCACGAGAGTCGGAGGTCGGGCAGGCCCAGGATCTTGCGACTCTCGTTGACCACCTTCCACTCTTCCTTGGTGTAGCCGTTGGGCAGGAAGTCATCGATCTCGGGCAACGCGTTGAACGCGATCGGATGGGGGTAGACGGTTGCCGTCTTGGGTTGGCCATGGACATGCGCCCGGATCTGGCCCTCCAGCTCGGCCAATGCGTCCGCCCCGGTTCCCGAAACCGATTGATAGGTGTCCACGATCACCCGCTCGAGGCCGACGCTGTCGCGCAATGCCATGAGGACCGGAGCGAGCTGCATCGTGGAGCAGTTCGGGTTGGCGACGATGCCCGGGTGTCCCTCGAGGTCGCCCGGGTTCACCTGCGAGACCACCAGCGGGACGGTCCGGTCCATCCGCCAGGCGGACGAGTTATCGATGACCGTGGCCCCCCTCGCGACGGCCGCCGGCCCCAGCTCCAGCGAGACGTTGGCGCCGGCCGAGAAGAGCGCGATGTCGACCCCATCGAACGCCTCCGGCACGGCTTCGCCGATCTCGAGGTTGCGACCATCCACGAAGAACGTCCGGCCGGCCGACCGGCCTGAGGCAAGGAGACGCAACTCCCCGACCGGGAATTCCCGTTCGTTGAGGATCTGGATCATCGTCCGCCCGACGACGCCGGTGGCGCCCACGACGGCAACGGTAAGGGCTTGGCGGTTCATGAGGGACGTGGCTCCGCTTCGCTCAGTCGCTGGGCCGGGCACGGCCGGAGTATAGCAGCGGGCTCCGGAGCACGGCTTCGACGAGCACGGCTCCGACATGCACGGCTCCGACGCAGCGCTGGCAGAACTTTCACCGGCCGTCAGGCGGAGCGGCTCGATGGCTTCCCGAGGGACATGGATCGGTAGCGCTGCCGGGGGCCATGGTCGTGGCCATCTGAACTGGGACGATGGCGTTGAGCACAGCCCATCAAGCCCAGAGAGAGCACCTGTCAGATGCGATCTTCGCACAGCCTCGACCGCATCGACACGGCCTTCGACGTTGATTGCCAGGTGGCTGACGGGTTCCCGTTGCCGGCCGCCCAGGCCGACCACCTGGGCCTGAAGGAGCTGGTCGACCGCCACCTCGACCTTCGCGACAGGCCGGCCGG
>JBKKDW010000265.1:0-3025 GCA_046708025.1 Candidatus Limnocylindrales bacterium | reverse complement strand
GATCGCCCTGACCCTCGCAGCCGGGTACAAGTGGCGCTAGCCGAATAAACAACAGACCGCCTCGACCGGAGCCCATCCGGACGAGGCGAACCCGATCCCGATCGAGACCCGGAGCCCTCCCTCCGGGTCTCGCGGCGTCCGGGCCTGAATCAGTGTGTCTCGGTCAGGCCCAGCCGGATGGCGATGGCAGCAGCCTCGACCCGGCCGGAGACAGCCAGCTTGGCCAGGATGTTGCCGACGTTGACACCTACCGTCTTCTGGCTGATGAACAGGTGCTCGCCGATTTCGCGATTCGTGCGGCCCTGGGCGACCAGTAACAGGACTTCGCGTTCCCGACCGCTCAGGCCGAACGTGTCGCCCGGGTTGGTCACGGGGCGCCGCTCGCCGGCGACTGCCAGGACCAGTTCGGACTGACCTCGGCCGTCGTGCCCCTTGCCCGGGTCGGGCGCGACCGAGATCGCTACCGGCTGACGCGAGGACTCGGCAAGGACCGCCTCGACCTCCTCCGGCAGCTGGATGCGGGCCCGTCCGCTGAGCTCGCGCAGGGCCCGCAGGAGTGGCCGCGCCTCCATCGCGAGCGCGATCTTCGCGGCAGCCAGGAGCGGCTCGCGGGCGTCCGCTCGCCCGGACCGTCCCGCACCCGATCCCAGCATCGCCTCCGCCTGGCGCCAACGGGCCAGGGCCACCTCGTAGGGGGCGGAGCGCTCGTGCCAGGCCTCGGCAACCCGGGCCCAGACCTCGGGGTCGTCTTCGCCTTCAAGGCGCCGCTGGTAGGCCCGGGCGGTCGCCAGATAGGCATCGGCGATCTGGCGCGAGCCGGCGGTCGTGGGCGCGCCACCCACCCGCACGAGCTCGGCGGCCGTGCGCACAACGTCGGCAGTCCGCTCGCGCGCGGCGGCGAGGGGCGCCAGCTGGCGCTGCTCGAGGGCCTCGAGACCCGCCGCCGCGTCGACCTGGGCGACCATCGCGGCGAGTCGCGCGACGAGGACCCACTCCTCGGTCTCCCTGACCACCGCCCAGCCGCGCTCGACCGAACGGCCGGCGTCCGCCGTGTCCCCGCTCCATAGCGAGAATGACGCGGCGGCCAGGTAGTAGGACCCGGCCAGCTGCGGCTCGCGCAGGGCATCGAATTCGAGAACCGTCTGACCGAGCAGCCGGGCAGCTTCGTCGCCGCCCTCCATCTCGATCTCGACCATGGCCAGCTGGATGATCGAGGTCAGGAAGACGACCCCGACCGGCAACCAGCCGAGGGCGCGCGTGCTCAGTTCACGCGCCTCCCGCCAACGACCCAGCAGGAACAGGGATTCGGCCACGTTGCCGGCCAGAAAATTGCCGTAGACAGCTTCGAGGCCGGTGCGCCGGGCGTCTTCGATGCCCTCGTAGGCGACGTCGACCGCTTCCGCCCGACGGGCGACGAGATCCAGGACCGTGGTCAGGTTGGCCCGAACCCGGAAGAGCGCGTCCTGGTCGTCGAGATCGCGGGCGGCTTGCTCGGCCTCGCGCAGCAATTCGATCGCGAGGCCCGGATCGCTCCCCCAGGCGAGAGCGACGCCGAGCGTGGTCATGGCGTGGATCTCATGCTGGCGGGCGGACGGCCCGCACGCGCGGGCAACATCGATCGCCTCGCGGGCGATGCGCTGCGCGTCCGAGAAAATCCCGTCGAGCATCGTCAGCTGGGCCAGCGAGGCCAGCACCCTGGCCCGCTCCGGCCCCGGTTCGAGCGGAATCAGCTCCACCGCCCGCCGGGCGGCGCTCATCGCCCCGGCCGGATCGACGGCGGCCCGGCGCACGCTGGCCAGCCGTTCGTGAAGTAGACCGAGCCGGACCCGATCGCCCTGCGCGTCGACCGCCCCGATGGCGACCTCCAGGTAGGCCGTCGATCGGCTGGTCCGCCCGATCGCGAAGGCGGCCTCCGAGGCGCGGACCTGGAGCTCCACGTGGTCCAGGGTCGGTCGGTCCGCCCACGGCCGCACGATCCGGCTGTCAGGATCCTCCGGGATCGACAGGGCGAGCTCCAGGGCGCGCAGCTCATCCGCCGCGGCGTGTCGCGCCGATGCCACGCTCGCGGCATCGATCGCGGCGACGCGGGCGGCTCGGGGGTCGTGGGCTGCCAGCCAGTGTCGAGCCAGGGTCGACGGCGGTCCGCCCAGGCCCCGCGCCAGTGCGGCATGGTACCTCGTGCGCGGCGTGGGCAACAGGTCGCGTTCAACCGCCCGACCAATCAATTCGTGGCGCATCTCAATGGTCCCATCGGATTCCACGGTGAACCCATGGTCGAGCGCCTCGGACCATCCGGCCAGCAGATCGGCATCCAGAACCCCATCGCCGTGACGCCGGCCGCCGACCGAGTGCGGAGCCGGCCGGCTCGTCTCGGCCTCGAATGCCGCCGCGGCGCCGGCCACCTGGGCCGGACTGAGCGGCCGCCCGGCGGCGGCGATCAGGCGCAGGACCCGGCGGCATTCGAGTGAGCGGGCCGCCAGGCGCGCCATCACGAGGTCATCGAATGAGCCGGTCAATGACGCATCCGGCAGCTCGCGGCGCGCCGCCAGCAGCTCCTCGACGACCAGGGGTCGGCCGCCCGACCGCTCCGCAACCAGGAGCAGGAGGCTGGCCGATGCCCGCTCGCCCTCGATGCCCTCGATCAGGGCGGCCAGCTCGTCGCGGTCGAGCGGGGGCAGGGTCCATTGTTCGATGGGTTGCGGCGGCGCGGAGAGTGTCGCCAAGTCGGCCGTCCACGGGTCGTCGCGCAACACCACGTCCGGTTGATGCGTACCGATGATCGCCAGCCGCTGGGTGCGCGCGATCCGGGCCAGGAAGGTGACCAGCGTCCGCGTCGCGGCGTCGGCTCGATGGAGATCCTCCAGGATGAGGACGACCGGCCGGCGCTCGCCCAGCCGCCCGAGCAATCCCAGGATCCCCTCGAGGGTCCGCGCCTGGCGTCGCTCAGGCGCCGTGGCGAGGGTCGCCGGCAGGATCGCACCGTCGACCGTCTCCAGCCGCGGCGCGAGGGCGGGCACGAGGCGGA
>JBKKDW010000264.1:0-7015 GCA_046708025.1 Candidatus Limnocylindrales bacterium | reverse complement strand
GTCACCTCGCCCTTGGACCACTCGCGGATCTGGTCCGGGCTGGCAAGCGAGATGCGGATCGCGCTGAAGTTATTGACTTCGAGCATGGTTCTCCTCCGCGCCACCGCCTGGCTCGGCGACGCGATGCTGACCGTGGGCGGGCGGGGTCGCGTCGGTCGAAACGCGGCTCCGCAGGTGTCGGGTCGGGTGCAGAATCAGAGTCGGAAGCAGAAGATCAGTCCTCGAACCCGGCGAGGTTGATCCCGCCGAGATCGGGCAGCAGATAGCCGGAGGCGTCGTCCTCGGCCAATGGGATTTCCTCGTCGTTGGGGTCGAGGATCTCGGCGTTGAGGCCGAGGCTGCGCAGTTCCTTGATGAGCACCTTGAACGATTCCGGCACACGGGGCGGCTGGATCTCCTCGCCCTTGACGATCGCTTCGTAGGTCTGGACGCGCCCGAGCACGTCGTCCGACTTGACCGTCAGCAGCTCCTGGAGGATGTTCGCCGCGCCATAGGCCTCCAGCGCCCAGACCTCCATCTCGCCGAAGCGCTGACCGCCGAACTGGGCCTTGCCGCCCAGCGGCTGCTGGGTGATCAGGCTGTATGGGCCGGTCGATCGAGCGTGGATCTTGTCCTCGACCAGATGATGGAGCTTGAGCATGTAGATGTAGCCGACGGTGATCGGCCGATCGAATGGATCGCCGGTGCGGCCGTCACGCAGCTCGGTCTTGCCGTTCTCGGGCAGACCGGCCTCGGCCAGCTCGCGCCGGATGTCGTGCTCGGTGGCGCCGTCGAAGACCGCCGTGGCCGCCTTGAGGCCCTTCTCGTGCAGCGCCCAGCCGAGATGGGTCTCGAGGATCTGGCCGATGTTCATCCGGCTCGGCACGCCGAGCGGGTTGAGCACGATGTCGACCGGCGTGCCGTCGGGCAGGAACGGCATGTCCTCGGCCGGCAGGATCTTGGCGATGACGCCCTTGTTGCCGTGGCGCCCGGCCATCTTGTCACCGACGCTGATCTTGCGCTTCTGGGCGACAGACACCCGGACCAGGCGGTTGACACCCGGCTGGAGATCGTCGTTGAACTCGCGCCGGAATTCGCGCACCTCGACGACCTTGCCGCGCTCGCCGTGGGGCAGGCGCAGGGAGCTGTCCTTCACCTCGCGCGCCTTCTCACCGAAGATCGCCCGCAGCAGGCGCTCCTCGGCGGTCAGCTCGGTCTCCCCCTTGGGCGTGATCTTGCCGACCAGGATGTCGCCAGGCCGCACCTCGGCGCCGATATAGACGATGCCCTCCTCGTCGAGGTCCTTGAGCGATTCCTCGCCCACGTTGGGGATGTCCCGGGTGATCTCCTCGGGCCCGAGCTTGGTGTCGCGCGACTCCATCTCGTGCTTCTCGATATGGATGCTGGTAAACAGGTCGTCCCGAACGAGGCGATCGCTGATCACGATCGCGTCCTCGTAGTTGCCGCCTTCCCAGCTCATGAACGCGACCAGCACGTTGCGCCCGAGGGCGAGCTCGCCCTGCTGGGTGGAGCTCGAGTCGCCGATCGGCTGACCGTCGGTCACACGCGCCCCGACATCCACGATCGGGCGCTGGTTGATGCACGTGCCCTGGTTGCTGCGCACGAACTTGAGGAGCTTGTACTCGTCCAGCTCGCCCGCGTCCGTCTCGATATGGATGCGCTCGGCGGTGACGCTGGTGACCAGGCCGCCGCGGCGGGCGACCAGGACCTGGCCGGAGTCGCGTGCCGCACGATCCTCCATGCCGGTGCCCACGATCGGCGACTCTGGTTCGAGCAGGGGCACGGCCTGGCGCTGCATGTTCGAGCCCATCAGGGCCCGGTTGGCATCGTCATGCTCCAGGAACGGAATGAGCGCCGTGGCCACCGACACGACCTGCTTGGGCGACACATCCATGTACTCGATCTGGCTGGCGCGCGCCTCGGGGAAGGTGTCGCGATAGCGCGACGGGATCCGCTCGGCGGTGAAGTGTCCCTCGTCGTCGAGCGGGGCGTTGGCCTGCGCGACAACGTGCTCCTCTTCCTCATCGGCCGGCATGTAGTGGATCTCGTCGGTGACGATCGGCCGGATCGGGAAGGCGTTGGCCTTCTGCTTCTTGAGCAGGGCGATGGCCGCCGCGTCGAACGGCTGGCCGGCCTTGAGCACCACCTCGCCGCCCCTCGCGACGAGATCCGAGCCCGCCTCGTAGCTGGCCAAATCGGGGTCGTCCCAGCCCACGGTCCGCTTGACCTTGCGGTATGGGGTCTCGATGAACCCGTAACTGTTGATCCGGCCGTACGTGGCGAGCGAGCCGATCAGCCCGATGTTCGGGCCTTCGGGCGTCTCGATCGGGCAGATCCGACCATAGTGGCTGTGGTGGACGTCGCGGACATCGAAGCCGGCGCGCTCGCGCGACAGGCCACCCGGACCGAGGGCCGACAGGCGGCGCTTGCTGGTCAGCTCAGCCAGCGGGTTGGTCTGGTCCATGAACTGGCTGAGCTGGCTGCCACCGAAGAATTCCTTCATGGCGGCCACGACCGGGCGAATGTTGATCAGCGCGTTGGGCGTGGCCTTGTCCAGCTCCTGGATGGTCATCCGTTCGCGGACGACGCGCTCCATGCGCAGGAGGCCGATCCGGAAGGCGTTCTGGATCAGCTCACCGTTGGCCCGGATGCGCCGGTTGCCGAGGTGGTCGATGTCGTCCTTGGGATGTAGGCCCCGGTTGCACTCGATCAGGTGGCCGACGATCGCGGCGATGTCCTCACGAGTGATCGTCCGGCCGTCGCGCGGCAGCTCCGCCCCGAGGCGGCCGGCCACGGCGTCCAGCTTCTTGTTGAACTTGTAGCGGCCAACCCGCCCGAGGTCGTAGCGCCGGAAGTTGAAGAACAGGCTCTCCACCAGTTGGCGGGCGTTGTCGCCGGTGGGCGGATCGCCCGGGCGGAGCTTCTTGTACACCTCGATCAGGGCTTCGGCCTGGGTGCGGGTCAGGTCCTTGTCCAGGGTCGCCGCGATGTATGGATGCTCAAGATCGACGTCGACGGTCGTGAACAGGGCGGCGATCTCGTCGTTCTGCTCGTAGCCGACGGCCCGCAGCAGGGTGGTCGCCGCCAACTTGCGCTTGCGATCGACCTTGACCCACAGCTGGTCCTTGTTGTTGGTTTCGAATTCGAGCCAGGCGCCGCGGTTGGGAATGACCTTCGCGCTGAAGAGCATCCGCCCCGACGCCGGGTCTTCTGTCTCGCTGTAGTAGACGCCCGGCGATCGGACCAGCTGGCTGACCACGACCCGCTCGGCGCCGTTGATGACGAACGTGCCCTGGTCAGTCATCCAGGGGTAGTCGCCCATGTACACGCGCTGGCGCTGGATCTCGCCGGTCTCCTTGATCAGCAATTCGACATTGACGTAGAGCGGCTTGCTGAAGGTCAGGTCCTTGGTCCGGCACTCGGCCTCGGAGTACTTGGGGGCACCGAACTCGTAATCCAGGAACTGGAGCTCCATCACCTTGCCGGTGAAGTCCTTGATCGGGCTGATCTCGTCAAACAGTTCGCGTAGTCCCTTGTCGACAAACCAGGCGAACGAGTCGAGCTGGAGTTCGATCAGGTTGGGGATCTCGAATTTCTCGTAGCTGATGCCGTCGACCTTGCGGTCAATCCTGGCGTACGAGATGCGACCCGACGGGGTCCGCGCGCGAGTCGACGACTCAGCAGACAGCATGAAGCAGCACTCCTTGACGGAGGTAGACAAGGGGAAGAGAGGCCGAGCTCACAGAAGGAGTAGGATACCGCGATTCCTCGTCCTGTCAAATACCCCAATTTGCCCGGACGCGCCGGCCCGGCGGCGAAACCTACTTGATCTCGACCTTCGCCCCGACCTCCTCGAGGGCGGCCTTGATCTTCTCCGCCTCGTCCTTGGTGACGGCCTCCTTGACCGCCTTGGGGGTGGCATCGACGAGGTCCTTGGCCTCCTTGAGACCGAGGCCGGTCAGCTCGCGCACGACCTTGATGACCGGAATCTTGTTCGGCCCGATCTCAGTCAGGGTCGCGCTGAACTCGGTCTGTTCCTCGACGACGGCGGGAGCGGCCGACTCGCCACCAGTGGCCGATGGGACCGCGGCCGCGGCCGGCGCGGCGGCGGTCACGCCATAGCGCTCCTCAAAGCGCTTGATGAACTCGGACAGCTCGAGGACGGTCATCTTGTCGATCGCTTCGAGCAGGTCGTCCTGGGTCTGGACTGCCATGGGGAATGTCTCCTTGGTGGGTGCGGATCAGATGCCTGGATGGGGCGCGGTCAGGCGGCGGTGCCAGCCTTCTGGTCGGCCAGTTGCTGCAGGGCATAGCCCAGGTTGCGCAGCGGCGCGGCAAGCAGGCCGGCCAGCGTGCCCATCGGCGCCTGCATCCCGGCGGCCAGCCTGGCCAGCAGGACGTCGCGCGGAGGCAGGGCAGCGAGCCGGGCCACGTCGTCAGCGCCGATGGCTCGATCGCCAAGGACGCCGCCGGTGATCCGGACGAACCGGGCATACGGCCGGGTGGCATCGAGAACGGCCCTGGCGGTGATCGACCCGTCGTTTCCGAACGCGATCGCGGTCGGGCCGACGAGCAGCGGGCCGAGGGCCGACCCGACCGAGTCGTCAGCGGCGATCCGCATCAGCCGGTTCTTGACGATCCGGTAGGTCACGTCCTGCTTGCGCAGCGCGCGCCGGATCTCGGCGATCTCCTTGACCTTGAGGCCGCGGTACTCGGAGACGATCATCGTCCGCGCGTTGGCGAGTTCCTCGCGCAGCTGGGCCACCCTCGCCTGCTTGGCCGCTGTGGGCATGAGCCCTCCTTCGAGTCGGTGGTTCCGACCTGCGCTTCGGCACGCGACCGGCGTGCGACGGTGGGCCCCGATTGATGGTCGGGTGACCCCTGCGACGGCCCTTGGCAGCCTCCCCGGAAGGAGGCCGACCCCAGCGCGCAGGGGCGCTGCCCACCCGAAGGTGGAGCGGCACCGGTCTGCCTCGGCGTGCTCGCCGTCGTCCCCATCGGCCGTGCCTCGAAGGCACGCCCGTTCGGTCCGATCCGGCGGATCAAGCCCCGACCGTCACTGACCATTCGGTCCGGCGGCGGTCTCAGGGCGCAGGCTGTCTGCGGCGGTCCGTCTTGTTCGACGGCTCGCCGTCGAAGTCAGATTGTGGCACATGACGGCCTCTCGGCCGCGCCACGTCTGGTGGCCGGGCAGTGCCGGCCGTGGATGAGATCAGGCGGTCGCGGCCGCCAGGACACTTGGCACATCGACCCGGATACCCGGGCCCATGGTGCTGGCGATGGTCAGTCCCCTGAGGTATTGGCCCTTGGCGCCGGCCGGCTTGGCCCGGTTGATCGCCTCGACCAGGGCCGCCAGGTTCTCGACCAGGGCCGACGCCTCGAAGCTGCTCTTGCCGACAGGGGCGTGGACGATGCCGGCCTTGTCAACCCGGAATTCGACCCGCCCGGCCTTGACTTCCCTGACCGCACGCTCGAGGTCGAAGGTGATCGTGCCCGACTTCGGATTGGGCATCAGGCCGCGCCGGCCGAGGATCTTGCCTAGTTTGCCGACCATGCCCATCGAGTCGGGGGTCGCCAGGGCGACATCGAACTCGAGCCAGCCGGCTTCGATCTTCTTGACCAGGTCGTCGCCTCCGACCTCATCGGCGCCGGCGCGCAGCGCTTCCTGCGCCTTTTCGCCCTGGGCGAAGACCGCGACGCGAACGGTCTTGCCGGTGCCATGGGGCAGGACGACCGTGCCGCGAACCATCTGGTCGGCGTGCCGTGGATCAACCCCCAGCCGGAGATGGACCTCGATCGAGGCGTCGAACGCGACCGTCGTGGTCTGCTTGGCCAGCTCCACCGCCGGGAGCGGCTGATAGATGACGGCTCGATCGACCAGCTTGGCCGCTTCGAGGTACTTCTTGCCGTGTCGTGCCATATCGCTCAGTCCTTCCGTCTCGGTCAGGCCTACCCGACCTCCCCCTGACAATTCCTCCCGCAGCCCGGGGTGAAGCCGCGCGAACCTGGAACCATGGCCGCTCCGGAGCGGACGCCGCCCCAACGTCGACGGCTACCCGATGACTTCGATGCCCATGCTGCGGGCTGTGCCTTCGATCTGACGCATCGCCGCGTCGGCATCGTTGGCATTGAGGTCGGCCATCTTGATCGCCGCGATCTCGCGGACCTGGTCGCGCGTCACCCGCCCGACCTTGTCGCGCAGCGGCGTCCCCGATCCCTTGTCGACACCGGCTGCTTTGCGCAGCAGGTCGGCCGCCGGCGGAGTCTTGAGGATGAAGGTGAACGACCGATCCTCGAAGACCGTGATCTGGGCCGGAATGATCTGGCCCGCCTTGTCCGCCGTCTTCTCGTTGTAGGACTTGGTGAACTCGATGATGTTGATGCCGTGCGGACCCAGGGCGGTGCCGACCGGGGGGGCTGGGGTGGCCTTGCCAGCCGGAAGCTGCAGGGTCAGGACGATGCGGATCTTCTTGGCCACGGGACTTGCCGATTCCTTTCTTAGAGCTTCTCGACCTGGAGGAAGTCGAGCTCGACCGGTGTTTCGCGGCCGAAGATGCTCACCAGGACCTTGACCTTGTTGCGCTCGGGGTTGACCTCGTCGACCGTGCCGATGAACTCGGCGAACGGCCCGTCGGTCACCCGCACGCTCTGGCCCTTCGTGAACGCGACGCGATACTTCGGCGTCTCGACGCCCATGTGTCGCAGGATCTGCTTGACCTCGTTCTCATCGAGCGGGATCGGCTCGCTGCGAACGCCCGGGATGTTGGCGCCACCGACGAAGCTGGTGACACCGGGCGTGTTGCGAACGACGAACCAGCTGTCCGGATCCAGGATCATCTCGACCAGGACGTAGCCCGGGTAGACCTTCTTCTGGACGGTGTGGCGCTGGCCCTGGCGGATCTCGATCTCGTCCTCCATGGGCACCAGGACCTGGAAGATCTTGTCCTCCATACCCATCGATTCGATCCGATGCTCGAGGTTGGCCTTGACCTTGTTCTCGTAGCCCGAGTAGGTG
>JBKKDW010000263.1:0-7624 GCA_046708025.1 Candidatus Limnocylindrales bacterium | reverse complement strand
AGCGCCGGCCCGAGGCATCCGGCTCGCCCAGCCGGTTGCGAATGAAGCGGACGCCGCTGACCTTGCCGTCCTCGCCCAGGATCTCGATCGGGCTGGCCAGGAACTCCATGCGCACGCCCTCGCGCTCCGTCTCGCCCAGCTCTTCCTCGTCGACGACGAGCTCCGAGCGGGTCCGCCGGTAGACAATCGAGACGCGCTCGGAACCGTGGCGCAGGCTGGTCCGCGAGCAGTCCATGGCGGTGTAGCCACCGCCGATGACCACGACGTCCGTCCCAACCTCGAGCGGCTGGCCCAGGTTGGCCTTCTTCATGAAGTCGACGCCATAGTCCACGCCTTCGAGGTCGGCGCCCGGAATGTCGAGGCCCACGGCGTCCATCGCGCCGGCAGTGATCGCGACCGCGTCGAAGTCGCGCTGGAGCTGCTCGAAGGTGATGTCCACGCCGATCGTCGTGTCGTAGACGAACCTGACCCCGAGCCGCTCGACCAGTCGGACATCCATCTCGATCGCCTCGCGCGGCAGGCGGAAGGCCGGCACGCCGATGAGCATCGTGCCGCCGCCGTAGGGCAGGCTGTCGAAGACGGTGACCTGGTAGCCCTTGGTGGCCAGTTCGCGGGCGACGCTCAGGCCGGCCGGGCCGGCGCCGACGATCGCGACGCGCTCGTCGCGTGGCGTGATCTGGGGCATGACGTCGGGAATGCCCGATGCCTCGTGCCATTCGACCAGGAACCGCTTCATCGCCCGAATGGCCAGCGGGCGATCGATGTCGCCCCGGCGACAGGCCCGCTCGCACGGTGCCGAACAGACGTAGGAACACATCGCCGCGACCGGGTTCGGTTCGCGCGACAGGATGTAGCCCTCCTCGAAACGGCCCTCGGCGGCCAGGTTCAGGTAGCCCCGGCAGTTCGTGCCGACCGGACACGCCTCCTGGCACTCGATGTTGCACTGGAGCCAGGAAGCGTCGACGGGCTGGATGAGGAATTCGTTGGGCGAGTCGATGGCCAAGCGGGCGGGCCTTTCCGTGGTCCACGGCTTCGGGCGCGAACGAAACCAATCGGGTGGCTCCGACGCGCGGAATCTACCATCCGCCCGCGCGCGCCTGCTTGGGCGCAGCCGGACAGTCGCAGTCGATTTGACGCTGACCTGACTCGCAGCTACGCTGCCGCGAAGTAGCGCGACGCGAACGAGGGGAGCAGCAGCCTGGAGATGCGGGCAGCGTGACTGTCGGCGAGTTCATGTTCCTGGCGATCGGCCTCGTTCTTGGCGCGGCCAGCGGAGCTGCCTTCATCCAGATCATGCGGGCCCGGCCGCCCGCACGAAGGGACGTGCGCGTGACGGTTTCTCAGGATGCCATCCCGCGCCGGCGGGCCACGACACTCGCCGACGACGCCTTCGTCACGGTCGGCCCGGAACCGGCCCGTGGCGGCCCGGCCGATCGTCGGGAAGTGGAAGGTCCAAGGCCGGCCGGAGAGGGGAATCGTCGAACGAACGTTCTGAGTGGGGCGTCCGAATCCGCAAACCCGCCGCGCGGGAAGCAGCCGGCGACCGGCTGGCTGGTGGGTGTGCCGATCTCTGGTGGGCCCGATCCGATAATCGGGGACGTGCGGGCCAGCGCGGGCGCCACACGGGCGCGGAGCGAGCCGGCCAACCAGCACGCAACCGGGCAGGCATCCGTGGCCGTGCTCGACCGACCGGAGGCCGCTAGCCCGACCTCGTCCCCCGTCGCGTCCGGACCCTGTGCGGAGGAGCGCCGCCTGGCCGACGAACGCTGCGAGTTGGCGCCTCGCGCCCAGGCACACGCCGCTGCGGCGGCGGATGCCCTTCGGCTCGCCCAACGCGCCTACGACGGTCACTCGGCGGCGGCCGACGCGGCGGCCGAGGCCGCGAACGCAAGGACGGTCCGGAGCTTGAAGGAGTTCGCCCAGCGCGAATTCCGGGCCGCATCGCAACCGGCCACCACGCCGGCCGTCGAGGCCGCGGCCCGCACCTGGCTTCAGCACATCAACCAGATCAACCGGGAGGCTGCGGGCGCGGCGCTCAGGGCCGATCGTGAACGCGAAGCCGCCGCCATGATCGGGGCGAAGCTCGAGCGTCTGGCGCTTGAAGCCGACGCAGCGCGAATCAGCGCCGAGATGGCCGACGCCGCCTGTCTCGCCACGCGGGCCGCCGTCGCCGACTGTGACGAGCAACACGGAGCGTCCGGCCCGTCCACCGCCGTCCGAGCGTCAGCGCCGCCGGCACCGGCGCCCACTCCGGGTCCCGCCGAGAACGAGTCGCTCGGGATCGCCCTGGGAGACGGCGGCGCTCCGCGGGTCTTTCGGCTGCTTCGCGGAGATCAGGATTCGATGGAGCGCCTGGTCGCGAGCCTGGCCGGCGACGAGCCCGACGAGCGCCCGCGCTGGACGAAGGCGCTCACCAGCCTGGTCGATGCGATCGTGGCCGACGCGATCGAGGATTCGTTCCTGCGCTTTCCGGACGACCATGTCTTCTGGGGGCAGTACAGCCTTCAGCAGAACCGCGACATCGCCCGCGCCCTGGCGTCCCTCGGCCATCGCTTCGATGGGCTCGGTGGATGGGTGGACGAACGAGTGCCCTCGCAGCGCGAACTGTCGCTGGCGCTGGGCTACGCGGGCCTGGACCGGATGCGCGTTCGGCAGTGGCCAAGCGACGCGCAGACGGTCGAGCTGTTTCGCCACGTCGAGGTGGCCGCCGACGAATACCTGGCCCGCGTGGCCGGCGATCTGACCCTGGCCGAGATGGTGGCGATGCTCGGGCGCCGCGCGGACGGCCTGGTAGAGTTGTGGAACCAATGGGGTCGTATCCGGCCTCTCCTGCTCGAGGACGCCTGACCCAGGCTCAGCCGGGACCCTCGTCCTCGTCGTCGTCGATGACCACCAGCCGGAGCGCCTCCGCCGAGCTCACCCCGATCGAGGCGCCCTCGTCCGCCGCCCAGCGCCGGATGCGGACGGCCAATCCATCCGGATCATGAATTTGGCTGGCGTGCGCTCGAAGGGCCTCGATCTTGCGCTCCAGGGTCGCCGAAACGTCGATCCAGGTGTTGTTCCGCTCCGACCAGAAGAGATACAGCCGGCGCACCCGGTGGATCGCCAGGCCGGACCGGGCCAGGCCAGGAAACGCCATTGGATTGCGGGCCGCCGGATAGACCGCGTCCACGGCGGCGAGGCCTGCCGCGCGATGATCGGTGTGGTTGATCCCGCCGTCCCGGTAGAAGAGCGTGTCCGGATCGGTCGCCAGGACCGCCTCCGGTCGGAAGGTTCGGATCTCGCGGACCAGCAACTCGCGCAGGGGCAGGTCGTTGGCCAGCGCGCCATCCGGCTGATGCAGGAAGGTCACGCCGGCATAGCCGACGATCGCAGCGGCAGTTCGCTGCTCAGCCTCGCGCAGCGCCGCCAGGGCAAGCGGGTCGGCATCGGGATCCTCGCCGCCCTGATCGCCGCTGGTGCAGCAGACCAGCCAACCCTGCGAACCCGCGTCGATCCAGCGCGCGGCCGTCGCCGCCGGCCCAAAGTCAGCATCATCCGGGTGGGCCGCGATGACCATGAAACGGCTCGGGCGCCAGGCGTGATCGACCGGTTCCGAAGGGTCGGCCGGGCGCTCGCTCATCGGCGCGACTGGCAGTGCGAGCAGGGCGAAGATTCGTCTTGCGCCGGCCCGATCCGGGCAGTAACCTTCCGGCCGAGGCTTCGCTCGTCTCCCCCCACGAGCGAAGCCTCCTGATTCGGGGCTGTCACCCGGCGGCGGCTCCCAGCTCGTCGAGAGCGCTCAGGACCTCAGACGCATGGCCCAACGGCTTGACCTTTGGCCAGATCCGGGCGATGCGACCGTCGGGCGCGACCAGGAAGGTCGAGCGCGAAGTGCCCCAGTACTTGCGCCCATAGTTGTTCTTCTCGACCCATGTGCCGTAGGCCTCGGCGACCTGGTGTGCCACATCCGCCAGGAGAACGAACGGTAGCTCGAACTTCTCGCGGAAAGCGCGCTTGCTGGCCGCACCCTGCGGGCTGATCCCCCACACATCGGCGCCACGCTCGCGGATTGTCTCGTTGTTGTCGCGGAACTCGCACGCCTCCACGGTGCAACCGGGCGTGTCGTCTGTCGGGTAGAAGTACAGGACGGTCCAGCGGCTGCCCTGACCGGACAGGCGATGGATGGTCCCAGTCTCGTCCGGAAGCGCGACTTCTGGGGCGGGATCGCCGACGGCTGGCAGGCTCATGGCTCAAGCCTAGCAGGGGATTCCACGACGGATTCCACCACCAACAGCAGGCCCGTCCGAACGGTCACATAGGCGTCGGCGGCAGTTCGCACGTTGGACAGACCCCTGGCCGGCCCTTCCGGCAGTGGTTCATCCACGAGCGGATAGGACAGGCCGCTGGTCGTGACCCCATCGACCCCAGGCCCGAGCGGCAGCAGGGAGATCAGGTCCCCCGGGCGACCGGCCAGGTCCCGTCGGACTCGAACGCCGCCGGGGCCGGGCGCACGCACCAGCGTGATCCGCGATCGGGCATCGAGCAGGGCGGCGGGCCTGCCGGCCAGCTCCGGCATTGCCAGCAGGCCGACGTTGGCAAGGGTATGGTCGATGCGCGCCCCGCCAAGACCGCCCACGATCAGCACGCCTGCGGCACCGCGCTGGAGCGCGGCGCGCACCGCCAGCTGCGTGTCGGACTCATCCTTGTCCGGACTGGTCCGCTCCATCGGCACCTGGCCGGCCAGCAGGGCGGCCAGCCCGGTCGCATCGAGCGAGTCGCCGTCGCCCACCCACGCGTCGATGGCGACCTCCAGCCGGGCCGCATGGCGCACCCCGCCGTCGGCGGCAATGACCAGGCCGATCTGGGCATCCCAGCCGGGCCAGGCCAGGTCGAGTTCATGACGGGTCGGCGACTCGCCATCGGCCAGGATGAGGGCGTCCATGATCGTGGATGCTAGCGTGCCCGATGCTAGACTCCGGCCCGTGCCCGACGACCCCGACCACCCCGCGATCCAGCGCGTGCTCGACGCGGCATCCCGCAAGGGCGTGACCCTCGAAGTGACCCGGTTCGAGCAGTCGACCCATACGGCCGCCGAAGCCGCGCTCGCCGTCGGGGCGGACATCGGCCAGATCGTCAAGTCACTGGTCTTCGTGGTCCCGTCCGATGACGGCCTGGAACCGCTGCTGTGCCTCGTGTCCGGCCCGAATCGAGTCGATCTGGCGCGCCTGGCCGCGGTTGTCGGCGGGCCAGACGTTCGACGGGCCACCGCGCACGAAGCGCGCGAGCTCACCGGCTTCGCCATCGGGGGCATCCCGCCGATCGGTCATAGTCGGCCGGTCCGGGCGATCATGGATCCCGATCTGGGCCGCTTCCCGGTGGTCTGGGCGGCCGCCGGTCTCCCCACGGCCGTCTTTCCCGTACCGCCGGGTACCCTGCGGGTGCTCGCGAATGCAATGGTCGCTCCGATCACCGAGGCACCTCCTGCCGCCGATCGGGACACTGATCCGGCCGGTATCGGCGCGATCGGCGACACCACCCCGGCGTGACCGCTGAACCTGCCAACGCCACGATCGCCTACCCAGGTGGACTGCGCACGCGCTGGCGTTGGGGCGGCAGCGGTTCCGGACCGGCCGTCTTCGCCCTCTCGGAGGTCGGTGGGACCCTGATCGACCTCGGGTCGCGGGTCGCCGAGGACCCGGAGCCGCTGTGCCGGGCCGAGCTTCGCCTGGAAGGGCCGCGCGGCGCCTGGATTGCGCGGTTCGCCTCGCTTATCCACGATGAACCCCGGGCGATCCATTGGGACTCGAACGGGCTGCTCGTGGTTGCCTACGGCTTCCATACGTTCGGGCTCGACGTCGATACCGGAGAATCCCGCTGGGACCACCGATCGGCGACCCCTTTGATCGCCCTGCTTGGCTCGTCGCGGCTCGACCATATCATCGTCCAGGCCGAGCTCGAGACCTTCGCCATCGAGTCGGACGGGACGGTTGCCTGGCGGGTCGCCCACTCCGACGTCGTGACTGCCGCGGAGCTGGTCGGCGGGCGGCTGGTGCTGACGGGCTTCGGCGGCGGGGCGAGCGCGCTCGACCCGGCGACCGGGCGAATCTCGCGCTGACGGCTGGCCCTACGGCATCGCCCGATGTGGACGGCTGGTGGAAAACTCGCGGCGCCCGGTCTGGATTGTGGACGAGCCTGATTGACCCGCTCATTTCGGCCGACCTACTCTTGGCGGCAGCCCGGAGGGGCCAAACGATACTAATGGCCGAGATCGCCTCAACGCCCATGTGTCGGCAAGGTTCCTTCGGGCCCTTTCGTGTCCGGCGCGTATCATCGCCGCCGTGTCCCCCCTGATCATCCTGGTGGCGGGCTTCGTCGCGCTCGCGACCGGGGCGATCCTGCTGCGCGCTTTCGGAACGCGCCACCGAATTGGACGCCTGCTGGCCTCGACGCCGCTGGTGACCATCGCCGAGGCCCGGTCGCTTGCCGTCGGCCCGCCCCGCTACGTGCGGGTAGAGGGCCGGATCGACGCCGAAACCGACTTCGAGGACGACGCCCATCGCCCGCTCGTGTTCCGCCGGACCCGACTCCAGGTTCGCCGCGGCTCGGCCTGGAGCGACTTCGACGATCGCCGTGAGCGCGTTCCATTCGAGCTCCGCGAAGGACTCGATTCGATTGCCATCGACGATGCCGCCCTGGATGCCGGCCTCGTCGTCGTCGTCCGCGAATCGGTCGGGACCGCCGCCGACGTGGCCGATCGCGTCCCGGCCGGCACGGACCCCGCGACCCCGGTCCGGCTGCGGATGGAGCAGGTCTCATCGGTCGAGCACGCGATCGTGGCGGGCGTCCCAGGCCGAGCCGACGACGGGTCCGAGCGACTCTCGGCCGGGCTGGGCCGGCCGCTGATCCTCACGACCATGGACCGATCCGAGGCCCTGCGCGTGCTGGCCGAGGGAGATGCGCGTGGGCCGGTCCTGGTCGCCGCAGCCTTCGCGACCGGCCTCGCTCTTCTCGCGCTCGCGGCCGGGTGGGCGCTGATCGACGCGCTGACATGACCGGCCGGAAGAGTGCCGCGGCGCTGCTGGCCAGTCTGGCCACGCTCGGATGGCTGACCCTGGCCATGACGGCCGTGGCAGCGTCGCCCAGTCCTGGTGCTGGAGCGGGTGGCGACCCGCGCAGCTCCGGGCAGGGTCCGGGTCTGGTCGGTGACCCCATCTTCGCCGTCCTGGCGGTGGTAGCCGTCGGGCTCGCCGCGGTCCTGCTCACGCTCGCCTACATTCGGTTGACGGGCCGCCGGCGCGCCTGACCCGGACCATCGTCCTATTGGCAAGAACTGTGAACTTGCTAGGCTCGCCCGACAAGTTCACATTTCCTACCTGACCGATGCCGACCAGCCTTCCAACCCGAACCCTCGACGCGACCCTGTCAGTCACCAAGGCGGCCAGGTTGTTGGGCGTGCATCCCAACACCATCCGGACCTGGAGCGATGCCGGTCGGCTGCGCTACTTCCGGATCAACGCCCGCGGCGACCGGCGTTATCGGATGGGCGACCTGCAGCGCTTCCTGACGGCCGCGGATGCGGCTGCGCCAGCCGGGGCGACCGGGCGCGATCCATCCTTCGCTGGCGCTCGACGGGCGGCGGAGC
>JBKKDW010000262.1:0-5228 GCA_046708025.1 Candidatus Limnocylindrales bacterium | reverse complement strand
GCAGGAAGCTTGCCGAGACGGAGAAGCGCGACGCGTCCGACGAGGGATGATCGAGCGCGACGTGGCCAGCGTTACGGCGCCGTCAGGCCCGAGCTGGGTCTCCGGGTGGGCACGCGCGGCCCCGACGAATAGCGCGGCTGCTCAGTCCGAGTCCCGGCAGGCCTTGCCTTGGCCAGGGCTGGAGCCGGAGCGGGTCGCTCGACACGCAGCGACGCAAGGGCCCAGTCGACGTCGGCGCGGAGGCGCTCGTCCACCCGGCGACGAGCCTGACGAAGCGCGGCCTGGGCCACGTCACGCTGGCCATCGAGCCCGGCCCGGGCGATCACCCGAATCGCGAACGCGCCGAGCGCCGGGACCTTGAGCCACGGGGTGACGGCCTCGATCGCGGCAGCGCCGTGCGCCGCGATGGGATCCCGCCAGTCGATCCGGTTCGCGGGGTCGGCGGCCTCGGCGCGCGCGAGCAACTTGGCTAGCGCAGCATTCGCGACGGTCATCAGCACGCTCCCATTCACGCACTCGGCGGCGCGCGTCTCCCTAGCATACCCCATCTTTGAGCTTTCGAAGATACGAGTATTCAGAGACTTGCTCAAACCGAGGCGGGCCTCTAGGCTGTGCCGCCATGCCAGCCCGATCGTCCCGCCACGTCGATCCAGATCGGCTCCGCCAGTTCAAGGCGGAGTTCTTCAAGGCGCTCGCCCATCCCGTCCGAATCGCAATCCTGGAGCTCTTGCGCGCCGGTCCGCGCAGCGTCGGCGAGCTCCAGGCCCTGACCGGCGTGGCCGGTTCGTCGATCTCGCAACAGCTGGCCGTCCTGCGCGGGAGAGGCATCGTGGTTCCGGAGCGATCCGGCACGACGATTCGATATCACGCCGCGGACCCGCAGATCTACGCCCTGCTCGACGCGGCGCGCGAGATCTTCTCCGGCAACCTCAGCGACAGCGCCGAGCTCCTCAGGCTGGTCGAGGCGGAGCAGGTCGCCGCCGGACGCTGACCGTCCCTGGCGGCCGGTCTCGTTCGTCAACGCAGGCGTGACCAGATCGTCAGTCGATCCCGTATCCGCGCTTCGGGCCGGACTCGACCGGGTCGTGCCGCGCGGGGCGCTCGTCCTGTCAGTCCTGTCGCTCGGCTATTTCGCGATGGGCATCGTGCGCAACCGGGTCTTCGCCAACACGTTCGGAGCCGGGCCAGAGCTTGATGCTTACTACGCCGCGTTCAGGATTCCCGAGATCGCCCTCGACGTCCTGGTGGCGGCCGGCCTGACGGCGCCGTTCGTCCCGATCTACACCAGCCTCCGCCACGGCGACGAGGGCGCGGCGAACCAGTTCGGGCGGACGGTCCTGACCGGCGCGATCGGCGTCATGTCCGTGGCCAGCCTCGCGATCTTCCTGCTGGCGCCCTGGATCGGGGATCGTCTCGAAGGGTTCGACGCAGCGACACGCGGCCTCTATGTCGACCTGCTGCGGATCAACTGCCTGGCCCAGGTCCTGTTCGCGGCGTCGTTCGGATTGGGCGAGATCCTGGTCGCCAACCGCCGGTTTGCCTGGTATGCGTTCGCCCCGATCCTGTACACGGGCGGGATCGTGCTGGGCACCGTCCTGTTCGCCGATCGCTTCGGCATCTCCGCGACGGCCTGGGGCGCGGTCGGCGGGGCAGCCGCGCATCTCGGCGTGCGGATCGCCGGCACCATGCGAACCAGTTTCCGGATCCGTCCGGCGTTCGAGATCCGGACGGCCGCCTTTCGGGAATTCGTGCGCCTGATGCTGCCGCGCATGGCCAGCCACCCGATCGAGCTCCTGATGCTGACCTGGTTCACGATTCTGGCCACCCGGCTCGCCCCGGGCAGCGTCTCATCGTTCAACTTTGCCTCGGACTACCAGGTCGTGCCGATCCTGCTCATCGGGGCGCCCTTCTCGCTGGCCATCTTCCCGACCCTGTCAGCCGCCTTCGCCGACGGCGACCATCGAACCTTCCGGGCGATCCTGGCCCGCAACCTGCTGACCGTCGGCGTCCTCACCGTGCTGGCCGCGGCCGCGCTGTTCGTCCTCTCGGGCACGCTGGTCGGGGTCCTCCTGGGTGGCGGCCGGTTCGGGCCGGAGGACGTCGCCAGGACCTCGGCCGTGGTGGCCGCCTTCGCACTTTCGATCCCCTTCGACGCCCTGGCCTATCCGCTGTCGCGCGGCCTGTATGCCACCCACGACACGATCCGCCAGGCGGCGGCGTCGTTTGTCGCCCTCGGCGTCGTGATCGCCGTATCGTCGGCGCTCGTCGGACCGGTCGGCATCCTGGCCATCCCCCTCGGTTATGCCGCGGGCATGGCCGCCAAGGACGTCCTCCTGGTGCTCTTCCTGGTCCGGCGGCTGGGCCGGCTCCAGCTCACCGCGCCCGGCTGACCGGCACGGTCGGCACGACCGAGATGAACAGCCCGTCGCGCTCCGGGTAGCGTCCCTCGGGCCGTTTCCAGGGCAGGTAGTTGCGCTCCATTTCCGAGGCGTCCTGGAACGTGCCGGGCGGGTCCGACGGGCCCCAGATACTCGAGATCCATGGATACCACGGGTCCAGGACATACGCGCCGTCGACCTTCGCATCGCGGAACGTCCCGGGATCGGCGTCCGCGCGGAAGCCGGTCATCACCCAGGTGTGGGCACCCCGCCAGGCGAGCAGGATGACCGGCGATCGGGTCGTCTGGATTGCCCCCGCCGCGTCGCGCAGGGCGTCCGCGCGGGTCTGGTAGCCGCGGACCTCGTAGCCCGGCGCCCCGTACGCGTCGAGGGCCAGGACCATGGCGGACGGGCCCCACTTGCCGTTGTGGCTGTCGCCGTAGCTCTCCCACTCCCGGACCCGGCCCTGCAACTCGCCCTGGAAGGCATCGGAGGTATCGGCCAGGCCCAGGAACGCCAGGGTCATCTGGACGCCGGCCGGAGCGCACCAGGTGTCCTTGACCTCGTGGGCGAAGATCGCTTCGTGATCCGTGGCGAAGTCGACGTCGACCGGGACCCGGACCGGCGTCGGGGTGGGGGTCGGCGTCGCGCTGGCGGCGGTCGCCGACGCGTCCGACGCCGGACGCTCCGTTGGTGATGACGTCACGGTTGGGCGCGGCGTCGCGGTGCTCGGTGGGGCCGTGACCAGGATCGTGCCGTCCGTGGGACGGTCCGGAACCGGCCCCGCCATGAATCGATCGACCCGGTCCATGGCCCGCTCGAACAGATCACCCGCCCCAAACGCATCGGTCGCGACGAAGAACGTGGTAATCAGCGCGCCACCAGCAATCGCGAGCACGGCCAGCCGCCGAGCCAGCGGGCGGCGGCGGGGAATGGGGGCACCAGGCATGCGTTTCGAGGTCCTCTGGCTGTCGCTCGACGAGACGACGTTCAGCCACGCCAATGTGCTACGTGGCAACCGGCGCGGCGTTCAGGGTGCCATGGAATCCGATCCGCGCCAGGCCTACGGTTCCAGGTCGAAGGCACGAACGTGGCGCGGCCGGAAGACGGCGATCGGCCGGCGGTCGAATGTGGCGATCCGGTGCACCCCCAGCCGTTCGGCGGCGGCGACCATCAGTGCGTCAGCCAGGCGGGGACGATGCTCGGCTGCCCCGCGCAGCAGCTCGGTTGCCCGGATCAGGTCGGCGTCCGTTGGTGGAACGAGGCGGATGGCGCCGCCGGTGAGTGCCTGGACGACCGCCAGTGCCGCGTCTGCGCCGAGCTCGCGCTGAAGGAGCGTGTCCAGATCGCCGAGGGTCAGGGCGGCAAGCAGTAGCGGCTCGTTGGCCCGTCCGAACCAGGCCATGGCCGCGCTGTGATTGAGGTCCGCCCGGTCAGCGGCGGCGAGCACGGCGCTGGCGTCCAGGAGTATCGCCACTCGACGGTCAGCGAGCGCCGCTCCCGCGGCGGCCGGCCTCGCGTCTGGCGATCGAGCGTCCGTCCAGCGATAAGCGTCCGTGCGTGCTCCGACCAACGGCCAGGAACGGCAGGTCCGGGGCTGCCTCGTGCTCGACCAGGAACGCCTCGAGCGCCGCGGCGATCACCGCGGTCATGGTCGTGCGCATTCGGTTGGCATGGCGCTCGACCCGCTCCAGCAGGTCCGATTCGGCCAGGATCGTAGTTCGGCGGGTCGACATATGCCGACATATATGACAGGGTGGCGGTGATCCGTCAACCCGTGCGACCATCCCGGCAACGGCCAGTCCCAGGCACGTCCCCAAGCCAGGAGGTCCGAGTGCATCGCTTCGAGCCGAATCTGCGCATCCCCGGCCCAACCGGACTCCCGCCGAGCGTGCGCGAAGCCGGGGCGCGCCAGATGATCAATCATCGCGGCCCTGAATTCGCGGCGATGCTCCTCCGGATCCTGACCGGCATGAAGCCCTACTTCGGGACCTCGAGTGACATCGCCATCATCACCACGGCCGGGACGGGCGGTCTCGAGGCCGCGGTCGTCAATACCCTCTCCCCGGGCGACCGGGTCCTCGCGGTCTCGATCGGTTCGTTTGGCGACCGGTTCGCCAGGATCGCCCGGACCTACGGTGCCGATGTCACCCGGATCGACGTCGAGTGGGGCCAGGCCGCTGATCCGGCCATGCTCCGGGAGGCCCTTGGGCGGGACGCCGGCTACCGGGCCGTCCTGCTCACCCACAACGAGACCTCGACCGCGGTCATGAACCCGATCCCGGAGCTGGCGGCGGTTATCCGCGAGCTGGCCCCCGATGCGCTGATCCTGGTCGACAGCGTGTCGGGCTTGGGCGCCGTCCCGTTCCAGATGGACGCGTGGGGCGTGGACGTCGTCGTGACCGGGTCGCAGAAGGCCTGGATGTCCGCCCCGGGCCTTGCCATGATCGCCGCCTCGCTCCGTGCCTGGACGGCCATGGAGACCGCGACGATGCCGCGGGTCTACCTGGATCTGCGTGCCCACCGCGAGAGTCACGCGGCCGGCCAGACACCCTGGACCCCGGCCATTGCCGTCGTCTACCAGGTCGACGAAGGGCTCCGGCTGATGATCGCGGAGGGTGCCGAGGCCGTGTTCGCCCGGCATGAGGCATGTGCTGCCGCGGCCCGGGCCGGTCTTCGCGCCCTGGGTTTCGAGCTGTTCGCCGATCAGCGCCACGCGTCGCGGACGGTGACCGCTGCCCTAGTCCCCGACGACCTGGACTGGAAGGCCTTCAACAGCCAGCTCAAGGGACGCGGCCTGGTTCTGGCCGGCGGTCAGGGCAAGCTTGCCGGGAAGATCTTCCGGCTCGG
>JBKKDW010000261.1:0-4410 GCA_046708025.1 Candidatus Limnocylindrales bacterium | reverse complement strand
GCGTACAGCAGCTTGGCGCCGTGCCTGATGATCCCGCCATGCTCCTGCGCAACGCCGGGCATGAAGCCCGGCACGTCCACGAACGTGACGACCGGGATGTTGAAGCAATCGCAGGTCCGCACGAAGCGCGCCGCCTTGATCGAAGCCTCGATATCGAGTGCGCCGGCCAGGATCGCCGGCTGCTGGGCGACGATGCCGACGCTGCGACCACCGAGCCGGGCAAAGCCGATCAGGATGTTCGGCGCCCAGCCCGGTTGGATCTCGAGGAAGGCGTCGTCGTCAACGACCGCCCCAAGGACGTCGTGCATGTCGTAGGGCAGTCGCGGATCGTCGGGCACCACCTCATCGAGGGCGAGGTCCATGCGGTCCCACGGATCGGCCGACTCGATGCGCTGTGGCTCGGCCAGGTTGTTCTGCGGCAGGTGGGCCAGGATCCGGCGCACGGCATCGAGCGCGTCGGCCTCGTCGCGCGCTGCCAGATGGGCCACTCCGCTCTTCGTCGTGTGGGTCATGGCGCCGCCCAGGAACTCGGCGTCCACCTCTTCGTGCGTTACGGTCCTGACCACGCTCGGCCCGGTCACGAACATGTAGCTCGAGCCCTGGACCATGATGGTGAAGTCTGTCATCACCGGCGAATAGACCGCCCCGCCCGCGCACGGCCCCATGACCACCGAGATCTGCGGCACGACGCCGGAGGCGAGCACGTTTCGCAGGAAGATCTCGGCATAGCCACCGAGTGACGCGACGCCCTCCTGGATCCGGGCGCCTCCCGAGTCGTTGAGCCCGATGATCGGCGCGCCCACCTTCATCGCCAGATCCATGATCTTGCAGATCTTCTCGGCATAGGCCTCGGACAGCGAGCCACCGAAGACCGTGAAGTCCTGGCTGAAGACGAACACGAGCCGGCCATCGATGGCGCCGTGTCCGGTCACCACCCCGTCGCCCAGGACGTGGTTGTCGGCCAGGCCAAATTCCGTCGCCCGGTGGGTAACGAACGCATCCAGCTCAACAAACGAACCCGGGTCGAGTAGCAGGTCCAGCCGCTCGCGTGCCGTAAGCTTGCCGCGCTGGTGTTGCTGCGCGACGCGGACGGCGCCGCCGCCGAGCTGGGCCTCGGCCCGCATTTGATCCAGGCGGCTCAGGCGCTCGTCATTTGTCGACACCGCCAGGTGACCCTCCAGTTGTCCTTGCGCAAAGACGGGAGCCCATCATAGTCATGCGCACTCCGGATAGAGCACGGTTCCGTTGCGACGTTGCATGGACGTTGCAACTCGTGCCAAATCCGCTTGGATATCCACAGATTCGGTGAACAACTCGTGCAACGTGTGGATAAGGGAGGTCCCCGCCTGCCGGCCGAGGGGGTAGCATGACGGGAACACGCCCTGTCCCGAGACCGGCTGCGAATCCGTGTCCCACATCCGAGGTGATGCCCTGGTGCCAAACGTAATCGCGATCGCCAACCAGAAAGGTGGCGTGGGCAAGACGACGACAGCGATCAATCTCGCCGGCGCGCTGGCCGAGCATGGCTACCGGGTGCTGTGTATCGACATGGATCCGCAGGCGAATCTCACGGCGGGCCTCGGGATCAACCTCAACACCGTCGAACGTTCGATGGCTGATGTGCTCGCCGACGGGCGCTCGTCGATGACCGAAGTCATCCTGCCGACGGAGATCGCTGGCATCGACGTCGCCCCCGCGCACATCGATCTCGCGTCGACTGAAGGTGAGCTGTTCACGGCGCTTGGTCGCGAGCAGATCCTGCGCGAGGCGCTGGAAGGGCACATCTCGACCTACGACTACGTGCTCATCGATTGCCCACCGAACCTGGGACTGCTGACGGTCAACGGCCTGGTCGCATCGACCGGCGTGATCATTCCCGTCCAGACCCAGTACTACGCCATGAAGGGCCTCAACAACCTGGTCAAGGTCATCAATGCGATTCGCCTGAAGCTGAATCGTGACCTGCGCATCCTGGGCCTGCTGCCGACGTTCTATGACAGTCGGACCAATCTCGCCCGCGACATGCTCGATGAGCTGCGCGTCGTGGGCGATCATTACGTGTTCAGCAGCATCGTCCGCCAGACCGTCAAGCTCGGTGAGGCGCCGCTGGTCGGGCGGCCGATCACGTCCTACGCCGGATCTAGCGATGCGGCGCGCACGTATCGTGAACTTGCTCGGGAGGTAATGGACCTTGGCCCGAACTGACTTCCGCGCTGCCGCGGCGCGGCGCCTGTCCGAGGACACCGAGCTCTCACCGGCGATCGTCAGCCTCCTGTCATCGGACGGACCAACCCGCTCCATCGGCGTGCGGGTCGTGCACGTCGAACGGATCGAACCCAACCCGGAACAGCCGCGCATGGTCTTCGAGCAGGCGGCGCTGGACGAGCTGGCGGCATCGATCCGCGAGCACGGCGTCCTCCAACCGATCCTCGTCCGACCGATTGGTCCGAACACCTACCAGATCGTGGCCGGCGAGCGGCGCTGGCGGGCTTCGAAGCAGGCTGGCCTGGCCACGATCCCGGCGCTGATCGAGGATATCGACGACGACACGGCGCTCGAGATCGCCATCATCGAGAACCTTCAGCGAGAGGACCTCACGCCGCTCGACGAGGCGGCCATGTTCGACCGGATGATCCACCAGCACGGCTACAGCATCCGCAAGCTGGCCGACAAGCTGGGCAAGGACAAGGGCTATCTCGAAAACCGACTTCGGCTGGCCGACGCCCCGGCGGAGATTCGCGAGCTCGTGTCTTTGCGCAAGGACAGCCTGTCCCACGCCTACGAGTTGATGAAGGTCGAGGACCCAAAGAAGCGACGACGCCTGGCGGCCCAGGTCGCCCGTGGCGAACTGACCCTGATCAGGCTGCGCGACAAGATCGAGGGGCGTCGAACGCGAGCGGCGTCGTCAACCGGCGACGGCGAGGCCGAACCCGGGCCCACCAAACCGACCCAACCCGCGGTTTCAAGCCAACCGAGCGCCGGCGACAGGGGCGGCTGGGTGGATGAGACTCGGCCGGCGCTGGCGATCTCGGACGACTCGCTGGTCAATGCCAAGCAGGGCCTCGCCGATGCCGTCGAGAACCTGGTGGCGGTCCTGCGCAGCCCGGAGCTTCGGGGCTCGATCCCGCCAACCGATCGGGCGAACCTGGCCAAGTACCTGACGATCGCCAAGCTGAAGCTGGAGAACGCGATCGCCATCATCCGGAGCGACAACCCGGACTACTGAGTCACGACGCGGGCGCCCACCATCCACGCCCCGGCCAGGAGCGCTACGCCGACCGCCTGGATCTCCCAGGCGCGCTCGCGACGGGCGGCCGATGCGGCTCGGCCGTATGCCCAACCGATCCCGACGCCGATCACGGCGGCCGCGCCGATTGCCGCGCCCATGGCCGGCCACGGCGCTTGCGCCAACCAGACCGACGCGAGCGCAATCAAAACCACGAATCCGAGGAGTGCCGCCTGGACAGTCCAGGCACGGGCCTGCCCGAGCCGGACCGCCACGGAGTCGAGCCCAGCCGCCATATCGCGCTCCAGGTCGGCGCGCGCATTGGCGATCGCGAGCGCGGCGCCGGCCATGACCGCCACCGGCAGCAGAATCGCGAAGGGCGCCGGCAATCGACCGGTTGCCCCGAACCAGCCGAAGACCGGCAGCAGCGGAATCCCGACCGCGAAGGGCAGCCACGACCAGCTCGTTCCCTTCGCCAGCAGGTCGTACCCGTAACCGATCGCCAGGCCCACGCAGGCGAGAGCCACCAGTCCCGGTCCTGATGGCAATGCCAGGAGCAGGCCCAGCCCGGCCGCAATCGCCACCATGGCGCGTCCCGTTCCTGGGGTGACCACGCCGGCAGGGATCGGCTTGCCCGCCTTGCGACCCGCATCCGACGGAGCGTCGACGACATCGTTGAGCGAACCGATCGACGCCTGCAAGGCGACCATGGACCCGCCGAGGCGCGCCGCGGTCAGCAGATCACCGCCGGCCAGCAGGGCGATGGCGGCGGTCGCCACACCATTGAGCAGTGATGGGAATGGATGGCTCAGCCGGAGCAGGCCGCCGACCGCCTCAGACGTAGACGATCTCCGCGAAGTTGGCGACCAGGTACCCGATCAGCCGTTCTCGACCGTCGCGCAGCTGCGCGCGAATGCCCGGAACAAGGGCATGGAGGGTGATCGCCGGCACCATCAATCGACCCGCGGCATCCCGCCCGACGACCGCCGCCGGTCCGCCACCGGAAGCGAACACTCGTTCGAATACGCGCTCATCGATGCCCGCCGCTGCCCGGAAGTCCTCGACGACCGTGATCACGCCGCGCCGAATCGCGACGTCGCGCATCAACTCGGCCGCCCAGGCGTCGATCTGTTCGTCGCTCTGCTCGGCCAGGCGCGCTCGATACTCGGTTGGATCGCCCGACA
>JBKKDW010000260.1:0-2758 GCA_046708025.1 Candidatus Limnocylindrales bacterium | reverse complement strand
CTGACCTGGGTGGGGGGGGGGTTGGCTGCGGTGCTGGCATCCGGCGAGGGGGCTGGGGCGGGTGATGGGGTGGCGGGGGGTGTCGCCGCCGCCGCCGGCGATGGCGTGGCGGCGGGGGTGGCGATCGGCAGGGCGGGCGTCGGCGATGGGGTGGCCGGCAGGGTGGGCGTCGGCGATGGGGTGGCCGCGGGCGTCAACGGTGGCGGTGCCGGTGTGGGCCGAGGCCTCGTGGCGGTCGTCGGTCGCTGGGTCGGCCGAACCGCGGGCGGGTTCGGCGAAGCCGGCGGCTCCAGCGGTTCCGCATTTGCCGTCTCGGCCGACGCGGTCGGAATGGTCGGCGCGGTCGGCGGAACGGCGGCGGTGGTCGGGTTTGACGCCTCGGGCGTGGGCGTCGGGGTCGCTGCGGGCACTGCGGTCGCTTGAACGGGCGCGGTGGGTGGCGGCGAAGGTGGCTGGCCGATCGTCCCGACACCGAATGCGACTCCGGCGAGCACCAGATTGAGGATCCCCAGAGCCACCACGAGGCGGGCTCGCTCGGCAGCCGTCAAAGCGATCGGGGCACTCCCTGGGGTGATGGGACGCGGGACCAGCGTCGCTCGAATGGTAGCACCGTCGGCCGCCGGTCAGGCCGCACCCAAGCCTTCGGGTCAGCCCAGGGTCACCAGTTCGATCGGCAAGTAGCGCGCTGGCCCACCGCCGGTCACGCTCTCGAACAGGCCGATTCGCACGACCCGAAAGCCGATCCGAAGGTCCGCCGCCGCTTCAACGAGACGCGCGCCGATCGCCGATCCGGCGGCGATGCCATCGGCGCGGGCGAGGGTCAGATGGGCCCGGAATGGCCGGATCTCCGCAGGCCATCCGGCGTCGCCCAGCGCCCGGTCCACATCGCCCGCCAGACCTCCGAGCGCCTCCACGCCCTGACGCACGCCCAGCCATAGAGCCCGCGGTCGACCGGACGTAGGAAACGTGCCCGCTCCGCCGATCTCGACATCGAATGGCTGGGCGATCGTTGCCGCTGCGAGAACGGCCCTCCGTGCGGCCTCGACCTGATCCTCGAGGGTAGGTCCCAGGAAGCGCAGGGTGAGGTGCAGCCCGTCGAGCCGCACCCAGCGGACGTCTCGACCGCCCCCCGGCACACCGGCTGCCCGAACCCGCTCGACCAACGCCGCGATCTCGACGGCCGCGTCCAACGGCAGTGGCGCGGCGATGAAGATGCGCCGCCCCGGAAGGTCGGCGCCGGGCCAGCGTGGCGGCCTTTTTGGTTCGGTCACACCTGGGGTGGTTCGTGTTCGCGTTGCCAGAGCGCTCGATCCGTGCGCAGGACCGCGAGCGCCCGATCGCGGTCGCGCCAGCCCAGGATTTCGACCGTCTTGTCCTCGAGCGCCTTGTAGGTCGCGAAGAACTGCTCGATTTCGACGAGGCGATGCGGTCGCATCTGATCGAGTGCCTCGATGTGCGCCTGGTGCGCGTCGCCGATGGCCACGCACAGGACCTTGAAGTCGAAGCCCTTCTCGTCGCGCATCTCCAGGCCGCCGACCGGCCGCGCCCAGACGTGGCAGCCGGTGAACGTCGGCTCGTCGATGATCAGCAGCGCATCGGTGTGGTCGCCGTCACCGGCGCGTGTGCCCTCGATGAAGCCGTAATCGAAGTTGTAGAAGACAGCGCTGGACAGCACCCGGTCGAGGCGATACACGCCGGATTCCTCGTCGAACTCATACTTGTTGCGCGAGCCGCGCGGAATCTCGACCACGATCTCGACAACATCGGGAAACGGACGCGGACTGTGCACGCGGTCACCATACCCGGAGTCGCCGCCGCGGCCGAGGACCGCGCCACTACCCGGGCCGTCATCCTTCAGATACTCACCTCATGACTCGGTGGTGCGAATTGGATCCACGACAAAGGTCGTCGAGCCAGGGGTCCTCGCCGGTCGTGCTCAGTAGGCCGAGCTGCGACCCTGACTTTGACCCAGTTCGCTCACGACAGGATGTCTCGTCGCCTCGATGAGTCACCCGGCGAGTAATCAGGGGTGGACGCCAGAGGGTGGCTCGAGCGCGCAACCGGCAACGAAGCCGCCTCGCCGCCGAGGCCGAGCCGGGCGCTCAGTCGTTGTAGAGGCGTTCTTCGATCAGCTTTTCCTGCACCGTCCGGCCGTTCGGATCGAAGCAGCTGAACTCGAATTGCTTCTCGAACTCGAGGTCCACATTGTCCTGGCCGCCGCGGTTCTTTTCGACCGAGATCACCACCCAGTCGCGGAAGCGCTGCGCCTGGTACGGGTTGAACTCGATGTTGACCTTGGCCACGATCTGGTACTTCTCGTTGAGGATCAGGATGATGTCCGCCTCGTAGTTGATCGCCGACGAGCCGCGGAGGTGGTAGTTGCGCAGGCGCTGGGCCTTCAGGCCCTCCTTGTCGGCGGCCACGATGCAGATCATCGGCACCTCCTCGGAGAGGGCGATGTCCTTGAGGCCGTTGACCAGATAGGTGACCTTCTCCGTCTCGTTCTCCGGCTCGGGGATCTGCGGGACCTTCTGGAGGTAATCCACGATGACCACCAGGCGCCGGTCGCCGGACAGCTTGCGGTGCTCCTGGACGAGCTTGCGCATATTGTCGATGGTGGTCGCCGACTGGGAGCCGCGCATCAGGAAGAGGTTCTGTCCGTAGCGCGCGATCCGGTCCATCGACGGGCGCAGGCGTGGGTTGTTGGCCATCTGGGCATGGCCCTCACCCTCCGCCACCCAGGTCCCGAGGATCTCCT
>JBKKDW010000259.1:0-3554 GCA_046708025.1 Candidatus Limnocylindrales bacterium | reverse complement strand
CGGGCGACGTTCGGTATCGGAGTCCTACACTGCGCCGCGTGGCTCCCGTTGCCTTGTCGAGGCGCATGGTCTTGACCGCCGCCGCGACAGCTATCGCCCTCGGCTGCTGGCCTGGTCCGCTGCTGGCGACGCCTCCGATTGCACCCGGTTCGTCGGCCGAGCCGCGCGAGGTGAACCTGATCACCCGGGACTATGCGTTCGTGCCGGACACCCTGGACCTGGTGCCGGGCGAAACCGTCCTGCTGCACGTCATCAACGGCGGCCTGGTGGTCCATGAGGCGGTCATCGGCGACACCGGCGTCCAGGATGCGTGGGAGACGGCAGAAGCGGCTACCGTCGGCGCACCGCCCGGGCCGACACCGGTAGTGACGGTCCCGGCCGACACGGCTGGACTGCGCGTCGTCGTGACTTCCGGTGAACGCGTGGATGTCACCTGGACAGTCCCGCCGGATGCAGCTGGCGGGCCAACGCCATGGGTGGTCGCATGCCACATTCCGGGCCATTGGGCGAAGGGCATGGAGGTGCCCGTTCGCTGGGTGGTACGCTCTGATCCGCCTTCGCCCGGGTTGAGCGGTGGCGCGCGTCTCGAGGAGGATCTGGATGACCTACGTGATCGCCGAGCCGTGCATCGACGTGCTCGACGTGTCATGCGTGTCCGTCTGCCCGGTCGACTGCATCCACTTCGACGAAGGCACGGATCGCAAGTTGTTCATCGATCCGAACGAGTGCATCGACTGCGGCGCGTGCGAGCCGGAATGCCCGGTCAACGCAATCTTCCCCGAGGAGTCGCTGCCGCCGGAATGGGCGAACTACATCGCCATCGACGCGACCTGGTTCACGGACAAGGCCGCCGCCCGCGCAGCGGTCGACGAGGCGAAGCCGCGCTAGTCGCGATCCCGCTCCGCGACGTCGCGAGCCGGCCAGGCTGAGCCAGCCCTCACGATGCGGATCGTCTCACTCCTGCCTTCGGCCACGGAGATCATCTGCGCGATCGGCCTGGCCGACGAGCTCGTTGGCGTGACCCACGAGTGCGACTATCCGCCCGAGGCGGTCGGCAAGCCGGTCCTCACCCGCAGCGTCCACGACCTCTCGGCGAGCTCCTCGCGCGACATCCATCGCCTGGTGAGCGCATCCGTGCACGGCGGTTCCTCCCTCTACGCGCTTGACGAAGGGGCCCTGGCCGCGGTCGAGCCGGACCTGATCGTCACCCAGGAACTGTGTCGGGTCTGCGCGGTCAGCTACACAGAGGTCAACGACGTCGCCCGAGCGATCGACGCGGACATCACCGTCGTGTCACTCGAACCCACCACCATCGAAGGCATCTTCAACACGATCACGACCGTCGGGGCGATGACCGAGGCGGAGGACGCCGCCGTCGACCTGGTCGAATCGCTGCGTGAGCGGCTGGGCGTTGTCGAAGCCCAGGTGCAGCGCCGGCGCGACGCTGGTCAGCGGCCCCGCCGCGTGGTGGGCCTCGAGTGGCTCGATCCGCCGTTCGCCGTCGGCCACTGGGTTCCCGAACAGATTCGCCGCGCCGGCGGCTGGGACCTCCTTGGTGCGGATGGCGAGCGGTCCAGCCAGACGACCTGGGATGCGATCGGCAAGGTTGATCCGGAGATGCTGCTGCTGATGCCGTGCGGTTTCCACCTGGCCGAAACCGTCGCGGCGTGGGCGCGGACGGGCCGGTCGCCGGGCCACGCCGAACTCGCCGCCGTCCGTCGGGACCAGGTCTTCGCCCTGGATGGGTCGGCCTACTTCAGCCGGCCGGGACCGCGGGTGATCGATGGGATCGAGCTGCTCGCCGAGATTTTCGATCCGGGCGGGTTCGTCGACATCGCGCCGCTGGGGTCGTGGACGCCGGTCGATCCCTGAGCGAGGCAACACCTGCCGATGCCCTTTCGAGCGACCTTCGACTGCCTGTGGTGTGGTACCGCTCACGCCTGCCGCGGCCCCGACGACCTGGAGGGCTGGGCCCAACTCTGCCCCGATTGCGTCGGCAAGGCCGGCGACAACGGGTTTCTGCGCTTCCGGCTGCGCCAGGCCTTGACCGAACGGGCGACCGGGGCAACGGCGGGCGGCGTGGCGGTTCCCGCGGTGGACCCTTCGCCCGCGCCGGCCGGTTCGGCCCTCCAGGACGACGACTGGTATCTGCGCCGTGGCCGCCACGCTCATGGGCCGATTCACGATGCCGCCTGGAACGCGGAGCTGGACGCGGCCGGGCGCTGGCTGGACGGGCTGCCGTGGCACGGCGAGATCGTCGAGCTGGCCGCCGGGACTGGCTGGTGGTCGCCGCTCCTCGCGTCGCGCGGCGAGCTGTCGCTCTACGACGGGGTCGCGGCCCCGCTCGAACGCGCCCGAGACCGGCTGGTCGCCCACGGGTTGCGCGCCCATCTGCACGTACGCGATGCCTGGGCAGAGCCGGATCGAGCGGTGGACGCCTTGTTCACAGGTTTCTGGCTGGGCCAGGTCCTGCCTGAGCGCCTCGAGGCATTCCTCGACCTGGTCCGGCGCTGGCTGAAGCCCGGCGGCACGTTCGCGTTCATCGACTCGCTGTCCGATCCACAATCGAGCGCCGCCGACTACCCCGATCGGGAGTCTACGATCGTCAAGGTTTATTACGAGCCCGTCGTGCTCGAGGTGGCGCTACGGCGCGCCGGCTTCGAGAATATCGAGGTCGCAACGACCGGTCGGTTCTTCCTGACCGGCGTCGGCCAGGCGCGGATGTGACCCGACGCTCGCATCTCGACACCTGTCAGGGGCCGACCGAGATAGTGGTGGTCAGGCTGGTCGTGTAGGTCCCCGCCCGGGTCAGGGCCGGGATCGTCAGGTCTACACCCAGGGCCTGGGTGTAGGTACCGCCGCCGAAGAGCAGGTTCGCCTGGAGGACCTTGCGGGCGGCATCGAGCGTGCCAAGCGGACTCGCTGACGGGACCTTCGGCCCGCCCGTGGCATCGATGGCCTGGCCCGACACCCACACGGGCGCGGCCGCGGAGGTGAGTGAAAAGCTCGACGCCGGAATGTTCGTCCCGCTGTTCGGCCCGGAGTAGACGAAGGCTGAGGCCTGGATCGTCACGTTCCAGCCAAGGCGCAGGGCGATGATCGACGTGTCGGTCGCGGTCAGGGTCATCGTTCCCGACGAGGTCTGACTCGTGTGGGAGTAGGTGACCGCGGGCAGGGTCAGGTCCGCGACGGACGCGGAGAGCGCCGCGAGCACCGACCCGCTGGCGAGCAAGGCACCGGCGAGGCCACCGATTGTCCCTCGTGCCACCGCCCGTCGATGGAGCATGCCGGCCCTAGCCGTTCGAGCGGGTGTCGCGCTGCCGGCGCCGGCCAACGGAAAGCACGCCCACCAGGACCGCGCTGAAGATTGCACCGACCGCGAACGGCACCAGCCAGTCCATCGCTCGGACGCGTCCGATGAGCGGCAGGTCGACCGTGTCGGTCGCGACCGCGGCCGGGGCGACCGTCGATGGCGGCCTCGGATCCTCGCCAACCACGAATGGTCGGGTCCCGGCGGCCGGGCCGCCCCGGCGCGGATCGGCCAGGTCGACGAT
>JBKKDW010000258.1:0-16520 GCA_046708025.1 Candidatus Limnocylindrales bacterium | reverse complement strand
GCGGAGTCGGTCGCGGTCACCTGCGACCCGAACAGCAACAACGCGAAGGTCGCCGCCGCACCGAACGCCGCGAGCAACGTGAATCGCTGGCTCGTCCCACGCTCCGCGAGCCGCCCGCCACGCTCGGCGAGCCGCCGGACGTAGCCGGCGCGCACGGTCAGGAAGACCAGCAATCCAACCAGGAGCATGGCCGCCGCCAGGTGCGCGCCGACTGACTCGCCGCTGTTCCCGAGCCGGACCGTCTCACGCCCCAGCCAGGCCTGGAACCCGACGAGGGCCACCGCACCCAGGGTCGGCCAGACGATCGACCGGCGGCTTCGATGATCGAGCAGGGCCAGAATCGCCAGGCCCACGATCTCGAACCCGACGACCGCCGCGACGGTTCGATGGATCCACTCGATCCAGGCCTTGGGGTCGTCGGCCGGCGGCAGGACCTGGCCGTAGCAGAACGGCCAATCCGGGCAACCCAGACCGGCATCGGAGGCCCGCACGATAACCCCCACGGTGACCAGTCCAAGGGCGGTCGCCAGGGTCAGCGCTGCGAGCTTCTGGAAGCGGTTCACGGGTCGCCATTCTAGCGTGCGGTCGAGGCTGCGCCGCCCTTCGGTCACTGCGCCGCCCTTCGGCGGCGGCCAGTCGGGCTGGGCGCTACGCTGTGGCCATGCCCCGAACCCGACACCCAGCCGGCCGATCCCTGCTCGTCGCGATCGTGGGTGCAGTCGCCGTCGCCTGCGGACCTGCCGGATCTACGGGATCGGGCGCGTCCGAGCCGTCGGCGCCGCTTGCTTCCGGGTCATCCGCGGGCGCGTCCTGTGCGACCTCTCCCGCGCCATCCGACATGAGCGCCTGGGGTCCGCCGGCGACGTCGCCGGGGCTCATTCCGGTCCTCGTGACCAACAGCATCACGTGTGGTCGGGCGCGCATCCTGTTCCTCTATCTGGACGCCTCCAACGACGTCGCGAGCGCGCCGGACCGGACGGCATCGGTCACCTTCTACGATCTCGGTCGCGACCCGACGAAGGCGGTGACCACGGCGGAGGGTGCCTTTGTCTGGACGATCCCCGACGAGCGGGGCATGTACATCGTCAACGTCGATCTGCCGGCGGCCGGCATCTGGGGCGCGGAATTCACGACCTCGGCTCCTGGCGCTGCAGCCGAGGCTGTGCGCCTGACGTTCGAGGTCCGCGCCAGCTCGCCGACGGTGGCGGTCGGTCAGCCGGCGCCGGCATCGAAGACGCCGACCATCGCCGACGTCGGCGGTGATGTGACCCTGGTCTCGACCGACGCGGAGCCGGATCCGGCGTTCTATTCGACGTCCGTGGCCGACGCCGTGACCCAGCATCGGCCGTTCATCCTCGTCTTCGCCACCCCCAAGTTCTGCGCCACTGCCCAATGCGGACCCACCCTCGAGCGCTTCAAGCCGGCCGCGGCGGCCCACCCCGAGGTCACCTTCATCAACGTCGAGCCGTACAAGCTGCAGGAGATCGACGGTCAGCTCCAGCCGGAGCTCGACCCGAGTGGCGCCCTCCAGGCGACCGACGCAACGAACGAGTGGGGCCTGCTGACCGAGCCATGGATCTTCGCCGTCGACCGCGACGGGATCGTGCGCGGCTCCTACGAGATCACCGTGTCCGACGCAGAACTCGACGCCGTCCTGGCTGAGATCAGCGCCGGCGGCTGACCTGGGAACGGCTCAGGGCGCGTCCTCGATCCGGATGGCGACCCTGGTATCGCCCTCCGTCCGATACCAGACCCGGACCGGTTGGGCCGTGGCCTGGTGCTCGCCCAGGTGACCGGGAGGGAACTGGGCGCCGTTCTCCAGGGTCCCGATCGTGAATGGGACGGACTCCCCAGCGTTCGTGCGGAGCGTAAAGCCGCGGACGCTGTCCAATCCCTCCGACTGGACGCCGACGATGACGCCCACGACCGACGGCGAGTTCGCCGACCCGCCGGAACTGCCCGTGCCGTCCCCACCCAGCAGGATGGCCACGCCGCCTGCCACGGCGATGACCACGACCAGGACCAGCGCGAACAGGTTTCGGGTCCGTCGATCCATGCCGCCGGTCGCTCAGGGGACCGAAGCGGCGGTCCTGCTCAGCCCGGTCCCTCTGCTCCCCGGCGTGTCCAGCGGCAGCCCCGCGGCGCACGGTGGGCAGGTCGCCGCGCCCGGCTCGAAGGTTGGCAGATCGAGCTGCCAGAGCGAGCGCAACGGGTAGGTGCGCCCGGTGGACGACGAGGTGAGCGCCGAACGTCCTCCACTCCGGTCAACCAGGATGACGCACTCGACGATCTCGCCACCGGCATCCTCCACGGCCGGCAGCATCGCCAGCAGAGAGCCGCCCGTGGTCAGGATGTCGTCGACCAGCAGGACCCGTTCCCCGCCCTCTATCCGGAAGCCGCGCCGGAACTCGCGACGGGTCTCGCCGTCCGCGGTCCCGACCTCCTCGGCGAAGATCGAGCGAACACCCACCTGACGGGCCGTTTCGAAGGCGAGGATGGCTCCTCCGGTGGTAGGGCCGGCGACCAGGTCCACCAGCGGTTCGCCATCACCGCCCTGGCCGTGGGCGGCGAAGAATCGGCACAACTCGCTGGTGGCGGCGGGATCCTGGAGGACCTGGAACTTCTCCAGGTACGCGTCGCCGTGACGACCGCTCTCGAGCTGGAAATGGCCCTGGCGGAACGCCCCGGAGCTGCGGAAGAGTGCCTCGGTCCGGGCAGCGATCGCGAGTCGGGCGGCAAGATCCAGGGCGGGGCGAACGGTGGTCACACCGCCAGTCTACGCGGGGTCGGCCGCAAACTCTGTCGGATCGATCCGGCGCAGCCCCACGACCTGGTCGAACGCGCGGTCGGGGCTGATGATCTGCGTGATCCCCTCGTGGATGCAGGTCGCCACGTGGACCAGGTCCCGGGCATCCAGGTCCGGGTACCGGCCCAGAAGATCGGGCACCCGTCGCATCAGTGCGTGACTGATCGGGAGCACCGGCGCGAAGAAGTCCATCGCCTCACTCGCCTGCGCCTGACCCAGCGTGGGGCGCCGAACGCTGATGAATCGATGGAGGATCTCCTGAATGACCTCGACGGAGATCACCCCATCGAGCTCGCCTTCACCGATCCGGGACAGGATCCGGCGCGAAGGGTCGCGTAGCGGATGCTCTCCACCAGCGGCATACATGATGATCGCGGTGTCGATGAAGACCGTCACCAGTCGCCAAGCTGGCTCTTCATGATCTGGGCCTTCATGACCTCCCAGTCATCGACCGGAGCGTTCATCGCCAGCAGACGCTTGAGTGCACGCTGCCGGCGGTCCGGTTCGGCTTCGACGAATGAATCCACCGCCTCGCGGATGACCGATCCCACCGAGCGCCGATCGCGCGTGGCGATCCGCTTGAGCCGGGCCAGTTGGTCCGGGGACAGCAGAACTTGGGTTCGTTCGCTGAACATGCACATACCATACCATGAAGCGGACCTCCCCCAACCTCACCCGCACTCCGTCCAGCGGCCCGTGCGTCGTGTGCCGTCCATCGGCGGCCAGGGTCAGGGGCACCAATTCCGGTCATCGGTCCACCAGGTGGGCCTTCGGCGCGGTTTCGTCGATCCACGACGAGCCCAGTGCTGATGACCCTCGCCCATCTATGCCAATGCACGCTCTGGGCTCGACGGGTGGCGACCGCGCGACCCGCTGGGACGACCCGGATAGCGCCCAAGGTGCAGCGCATGGACGGATGGCAGGAAACTGGGCGACTCGAGGCCCGCGCCGCGGATCTGCTACGGGCGGTACTCGACGCCCTTCGCCGAAGGTCGGCCCACCTTCGCCGGGAGCGCGCTGCCGATCAGCTCCCGATACGAGGTCAACCCTCGCCGTCCGCATTCGCCGGCCAGCTCGTCGACCAGCCGGACGGGCAGGGTTGGATCGGCGAAGATCGCCGTCCCAACCTGGACCGCCACCGCCCCGACCGCCAGGAAGTCCAGGACGTCGGCGAGCTCGGTGACACCACCGATCGCGATGACCGGGATGCTCACCGCCTGCGCGGCCTCGTACACCACGCGCAGGGCGACCGGCTTGACGGCCGGGCCGCTCAATCCCCCGTAGATGTTGCCTAGCAGCGGCCCGCGCCGGTCCGGCGCAAGCGCTATCCCGGACAGGGTGTTGATCGCGGTCAGGGCGTCGGCGCCAGCGTCTGCGACCGCCCGCGCGATCGGCCGGATGTCGGCCACGTTTGGGGAAAGCTTGACCAGCAGCGGCAGGTCGGTCGCGCGGCGGACGGCGGCCGTCACCTCGCCTGCAGCTGCGGCATCGATGGCGAACTGCAGACCGCCGGCGCCCACGTTCGGACAGCTGATGTTCAGCTCGATCCCGGCGATGCCGGGCACGCCGTCCAGCCGCCGCGCCACCTCCACGTAGTCGTGGACCGACTCGCCTGCGACATTCACCAGGACCGGCGTGCGCCAGGTCGTCCAGGTCGCGGCGTACTTCTCGATGACCGCATCGACACCCGGATTCTGGAGCCCGATCGAGTTGAGCATTCCACCCGGCGTCTCGGTGACCCGAGGCGTCGGATTGCCGATCCGGGGCCGCAGCGTCGTCCCCTTGCAGCAGATCGCGCCAAGCCGATCGACGTCGACCACCTCGCCGTATTCCACGCCGTAGCCGAACGATCCAGACGCCACCAGGATCGGGTTGGGCAAGATCAGGTCGCGCCCCAGGTTGACCGACAGATCGATCTCGCCGGCCGGGGTCACCAGGCGTTCTCCCAGGCGATCTCCTCGGCCGCGAAGACCGGTCCCTCGCGACAGACCCGCTGTGGCGTGCCGGACATGGTCATCACCACGCACCCCAGGCAGGCGCCCACGGCACAGCCCATGTTCTGCTCCATCGAGACCTGCAGGAAGGCCTTCCGGCGCGCGGCCGGCGAGCCGACCGGATGGGACTTGCCGCCGGCGCGCCGGCGACCGAGTTTGGCGACGCCCAGGCGATCGCGCCGGCCGGCGGCCAGTCGGGCAAGCGCGGCCAGCATTGGGGCCGGACCGCAGGCGAAGGCCTGGTCCGCCCACGCCTCATAGTCGCGAATGAGCTCGGTCACGAAGCCCTTGTGGCCCAGTGAACCATCGTCGGTGGCCACGATGTACTCGACCTCGTCGGGCAACAGGTTGGACGGGTAGACCTCGCGCGCCGAGCCCGCCCCGAACAGCAGGGTCACCTGGCGACCGGCCCGGATCGCTTCGTCGGCGAGCATCCGGACGCCGGCGATGCCGAGTCCGCCGGCCACCAGCAGCAGGTGCTGGCTGCGCGGATCCACTTCGAACGGCCGCCCAAGCGGCCCCAGGAGGTCGATCTGGTCCCCCGGCCGAAGGCGGGTGAACCAGTCCGTACCGCGCCCGATCACCCGGAAGTGGATGGTCACGATCCCGGTCGCGGGATCGGTGGTATTGAGCGAGAACGGGCGGCGCAGGACCATCCCGGAGGAATCCCCGGTACGGACGTGGACGAATTGTCCCGCCCTGGAACCGACCGCCAGACCCGGTAGGTGGTAGGCCTGCAGCCACTGGCCCGGCAGAATCTCCCGACTCTCGACCAGCTCCGCCGCAGCCAACCGCATGGTCACGCGGTGGGCTCGTCCTCGCGCTTAGCGACCGCCGGCTCGTCGGCAGTTTCGATGTCGGCTTCCGTCCCGGCCCCGTCCGCGTCGACGTCGTCCGGCGCGTCACCGGCGGCCTCATCCGCCGCTCGCTCCAGGCCCGGCGCGACCGACGGGAACGCCTCGGCAAGCGCATCAGCCAGATCGCCAAACACGTCGGTTGGGTCGTAGAACTCGACCAGCGCCTCGGCCCCTTCGAGGGTCCGCCAGGTGTCGTCGGCGTCCTCCGGGATCACCTCCGCCCGGAATGCCCCGGCCGCTGTCAGCATGAGCCGCTCGTCATCGTCGTCGACGATGACCAGGTCGCCGATGACCGCGATCAGCCCGGCCGACGCCGACTCGAAGTCCTCGAGCAGGCTGGCTTCGTTGCGCTGGCTGCGTTCCTGGTACTCGAGAGCCAGGTCGTATAGGCGTCGCGCCGCCGATTCGTCATCGTCCTCGGTCAGCGAGATCGGCTGGCCGGCCGCCCACGAGTCGGCCGCCGCCGCGTAGGGGTCGATACCCAGCGAGACCGTCTCCTCCGGGGAGATCCCGGCCACCTCGTACAGGTCGCTCTCGGCGGTCGGCTCGGGCGGCAAGCCGGCCGCCTCGCGTGCGGCCTCGGCGAACGCGGCGTAGACATCGGCCGGGTTGTACAGCTCGACCAGCTCGGACGTGGACTCGATCACCTCGGTCTCGCTGACCCACTCGCCGCTTGTGTCGTCGAGGTAGCGGCTCCGGCTACGGAAGGTCAGGTCCGGCGCCACTGACAGGTAATCGGGCTCCTCGTCGATCAGTGTCAGGCCGCCGATGGAGGCGATCCGATCACGGTGGTGATCGAGGAAGTGGCGGAGCTGCTCCGCCGACTGGCGAATGAAGTCCGCCCGTTCGAGGGCGGCGTCGCCCGCGAGCTCCCCAAGCAGGTCGCTGTGACTGTCCATGTGTCGGTCGCCTCCGTACTGTCCGGGGAAGTCTACGGGTGATACTCGAGGTCCGGGCCCATCCGTTCGCGCAGGAACATCGAATGGTGGCGTTCGAAGATCCATTCGCCGGCACGATGACCGAGCGTACGGACAGCCGCATTCGCCTCCAGCCGATCGAGCGTGGCGTAGTCGGGCAGGTCCAGCAGGATGACGTTGTCGAAGTCCCAGCCGTGGGCGACGTTGAACCAGCCGATGAAGCGGATACCGAACTGCTCCTCGTAGTCCCTCACCTGCTTCGGAAAGATGGTGCGCATGAAGAACTTGAAGAACGGGTCTCGGCCACGGCGGACGCTGAAGTAGGTCGCGAGCACGGGCACGTTGCGCGGTCCTCCCTGGGCGAACGAATGGGCGGCCGCGGCCTCCCGGTGGTTATTGTCGCACGGGGCCCTCGGGGCCGACCGGGTCGGAAGCGGCGGCATCCTCGAGCTCCCCGACCGTCCTCGTTTCGCTGGCCAGCGGCCGGCGTCGACCTCGACGATCCGCGGCGACCAGCCGGAGCAGGAAGATGATGGTCTGGCCGGTGATCAGGAGGAGCAGGATCACCGCGAACAGGAGCGCGGCGCTGGCCGCCGGCGGCCAGCCCCAGCCGACACTGAGCGGCGTCAGGACGACGAAGATGGCCAGCACGGCGAGTTGAACTCGGAAGCAGCCGAGGCCCGGGCCGCGCGCCGGCTCCAGGTCATCGCCTCGATATTGCACCGGTCCGCTGGCACGCGGCGGGCGCGGCGGGGTCGGATCCGCGCTCGGGCCGGGCGTTGGGCTGGGCCTCGGGTTCTGTTCGTCGGTCACGGGGCGGAACGATACGGGAGTCGGCCTCAGGACGCGTGAGGGTCGATTGCCAGCCCTTCCACGACCTCCACGCCCGGCAAGGCGTGGAGAATGGCCGGTGCCGCGATGACCTTCCACGAGCGGGAGCCACCGCCCAAGACGATCCGCTCACGGGCCATGACCCGCGAATCCACCCAGATCGGCAGGTCACTCGGCAAGCCGAAGACCGTCACGCCGCCTATCTGCATGCCGGTCAGGGCCGCGGTCGCCTCGGCCGGGGCGAACGACGCCTTGCGCGTCCCCAGCCGATCGCGGATCGTCCGATTCACGTCGAGCCGGTAGGGCGCCAGTGTCACGCAGACCGCGTAGCGCGGCGGATCGGCCTTGCCGACGACGACGATCGTGTTGGCCGAATCCTCAGGCGCGAACCCGTACGCGGCGCAGAATGCAGCGGTATCCGCGAGAGATGGATCGCATGGGAAGAGCTCATACGGCTGGCCCAGCGAGGCGACGTGAGCCTCGAGCCAGGCCCGCGCCTCGTCGTCCGTCATCGGCCTAACGCTACCATCCAGATCCAATGACCGATCCGCCCGCCGACTTCGATCCGCCTGTACTCGCCAACCCAACGGCGGTCGGCGACATCCACGCTTATCTCGCCCGGTTTGCGTGGCATCCCGAACCGGAGCTGATCGGCTATCGCGACGAGGGCGCATCGCGCGTGGCGATGGAGCGATTGGGCGAGGCGACCTGGCGGACCGCCCTGGACTTCCTGTACGGCCCGGCGATGCACCGGGCGATGGGCGATCCGGCCGGTTACGGGGACCTCCGGGACTCATTCTTCGGCGTTGCCGGTGCCCCGTCGCCGGCGCCCCGCTCCCCCACCCCGGCCACCACGATCCTCCAGGAGTTCGAGGCGCGGGTCGCCGGCGGCCTGATGAACGCGCAGCATCCGCGCCAGTTCGGCTATTTCACGCCGCCGCCCCTGCCCATCTCGATCATGGGCGAGCTGCTCGCCCAGATGGCGAACCAGGGCGTGGATGTCTGGCATGCCGGACCGCTGGCGGCGTTCGTCGAGGAGGAGGTCGTGCGCTGGCTGTGCGACCTGGTCGGATACGAGTCCGGGTCGTTCGGATTGCTCACGTCGGGCGGCGTCATGGCCAACTTCATGGGCATGGCGCTCGCCCGCGACGTCCACCTGGGACGACTGCTCGGGGCAGGGCGCCCGCCCCGTGGCGCACAGCTCGAAGGCGTCCGGGTCTACACCTCGGACCAGACCCACTTCTCGATTGCCCGCGCACTCGACGAGCTGGGCTTCCCACCGGAGACGCTCGAGGTCATCCCCGCTGATGCCGGCTTCCGTCTGCGCGGCGCGCCGGTCGCCATCGCCATCGCTCGCGACCGTGCGGCCGGCCTGACCCCATTCGCGATCGCCGCGGTGGCCGGCTCCACGAACACGGGATCCGTGGACGCCGTCGGCGAGCTGGCGGACGTGGCCGCTGCCGAGGATTTGTGGCTGCACGTCGACGCGGCCTATGGCGGCGCGGCCCGGCTCTCGGCCCGCGACGCGCGCCGGGTTCCCGACCTGGAGCGGGCCGGCTCGGTCACGGTCGACCCGCACAAGTGGTTCTTCCAGGCCTACGATGTCGGCGGGCTGGTGGTTCGCGATAGGCGCCACCTTGGTGCGACGTTCGGCGGTCGGAGTCCCGAGTACTACGGCGGTGGCGGCCAGCTCAACTTCTACAAGCTTGGTTTCGAAGGCACCCGACGCTGGCGCGCGCTCAAGCTCTGGATGTCCTGGAAACACCTCGGGACCGAGGGATACGGCCGCCTGATCGAGGCGAACGACGACCTCGCCGCCCATCTTGCCCGCCGTTGCGCCGAGGCCGACGACTTCGAGGCGCTGCCCGAGGTACCCCAACTGTCCGTCGTCTGCTTTCGGCATCTGCCCGGCGGCCGTGCCGCCGCCCTGGCGCGACCAGCGGGCGAGCTCGACCTCCACCAGGATCAACTCCAGCGCGCGCTCGAGGTGTCCGGCGACGGCTGGCTGACCACCACCCGCCTCCGGGGCGCGACCTACCTTCGAGCCGGGATCGTCAACTACCTCGCGACCGAGGACGACATCGACCAGCTCCTCGGGACGCTGCGGCGGCTGGCCGGCGAGCTGGCCTGAGCCATCCGGGCGGCCGGCCGGCACCCAACCGCCGCTCAGCCGAACGCGTCGCGAATCGGCGTGGCCACCTCGATCGCCAGCCGCCGGATGCCGGCGGCTCCGTCGCGGGCCGGCATCGTGAGCAGGATCTCGTCCGCCCCGGCCCGGCCATATGCGATCGCGGCCTGCGTCGCCTCCCGACGCGCAGCGCCATCAGTCGGAATAACGAGCTGAACCGACAGGACAAGCTCCGTCACGTCGCGTCCGATCTCGTCACACGCGTGGTGCAGGAGGTCGCGACGCTCGATGAACCCGGCGAGCGTGCCGGACAGGTTGGCGGCGAAGTTCCAGCCGTCGGCGTAGCGGGCAGCCAGGCGCAGCCCACGTGGCCCCTGGCCGCCGAGCCAGATCGGCGGTCCACCTGGGCGAAGCGGTGGCGGCTCCAGGGTCGCGCCGTCGAGACGGTATGGCGGCGCATCCAGGATCACCCCGGAAGCGGTCCCGGCCGCGTCGCTGAACAGGGCGCGCAGGACGCGCAGCTGGGATTCGAGCCGATCGAACCGCCGGCCGATTGGCGACAGCTCGATCCCGAACGCGTCGTGCTCCCAGACATGCCACCCGGCGCCCAGGCCCAGGATGTAGCGGCCGCCGGTCAGATGGTCGAGGGTCAGCGCCTGCCTGGCCAGGATCGACGGATGCCGGAAGGTGGCGGCCAGCACGGTCTGACCAATCGACTTGCCCGGCACGTGATGAGCCAGTGCGGCGAGGGCGGTCATCGCCTCGAAGCTCGGCCCGCCACGCTCGAGGCCGGGATCGGCCAGGTGGTCGTTCAGCCAGCCCGAGTCGAACACGTCGTGCCGCCCGGCCTCCGCCCAGGCCGCCTCGAGGGTCGGCCAATCCACGTTCTGCGGCGAGGTCCGGAACCCGATCCTCATGTCGGACGCGAGCGCGGAGTCGGTCGCGAGCGCCCGGCGAGCCGATCCTGGAGGCGGAACCACTCCCCGGCGAATGGCAGGAACCACGGGCGGCCCTCGTATGGTGCCGGGACCAGCGGGAACTTGAGCCGGGCCAGGATCGGCGCCTCGCCGCCCGCCAGCCACGCCCCGACCTTTGTGCCGAGGTGGGTCATGAGCGCGACGCCCGTGCCGCAGCAGCCCATCGCATAGGCGATGCCGTCGGCGGTCCGGCCGGCGTGCGGCATCCGGTCGAACGTGAAGCCGACGTTGCCGCCCCAGGCGTAGTCGATCCGGTAGCCGGCCAGCTGCGGGTGGACCTCGAGCAGGCCCCTGTGCAGGATCGCGGCCGTCCGATCGATGGAGGTGGGCATGAACGACGCTCGCCCGCCGAAGACCATCCGGCGGTCCGCGGAGATATGCCAGTAGTACAGGAAGTTCTTGGTGTCGAAGAACGCCCGGCCCCTGGGCGACAGGTCCCGTGTCAGCTCCTCGGGGAGCGGCTCGCTGGCGATGATGTAACTGCCGATCGGGATGAGCCGACGGCGCAGCGACGGAACGAGGCCGTCGGTGTAGCCGTTGGTGGCGACGAACACGTCACGGGCCCGGATCGTGCCTCGCTCCGTCTCGACGACGAAGCCAGCGTTTGCCGCGCCCCGGACGGCCACGGCCCGGACGCGTTCGTGAAGATCGGCTCCGGCCCGATCGGCCACGGCAACGAGGCCCGCGAAGTAGCGACCCGGGTGGAGCAGCCCGCTACGGCCAACGACCAGCGCGCCGTAGTAGGCGTCCGTGCCGATCTCCTCGCGGAGCCGCTCGCGCGGGACGAGCGTCGTCTCGACGCCCATCGAGGCCAGGCTCGCCTGCGCCTGCTTCAGCTCCCCGAGGTGCGACGGCGCGTAGGCCAGCTCCAGGTGGCCCGCTTCGCGGAAGTCGCAGTCGATGGCCTCCTCGGCGATCAGACGCTTGACCGTTTCATAGCCGTCGAGCGTATCCCGGTAAAGCGCCCGCCCGGTCTCGTCGCCGTAGCGCCGGATCAGCTCGCGCGGGCCCCACTTGTAGCCAGGATGGACGATCCCGCCGTTGCGGGTCGATGCGCCGTAGCCGAGGGTCCGAGCCTCCAGGAGCGTGACCCTGACGCTGCGACGAGCGAGTTCGCGGGCGGCGTTGATGCCGGTGTATCCGCCACCGATGACAACCACGTCGGCCGTCTCGGGCAGGGGCCGGCCAGACCGATCCGGGAGGGCCGGCATCGACGCCTGCCAGAAGGCGCGGCGCTCGTAGTCGGCGTTGAGGCCGGGACGAGTCGCCGCGGTCACGCTTCCGGCGCCTCGTAGGCGAGCCGGCCGCCGGCCACGGTCAGCAGGACGCGACCGCGCAGCTCCATGCCGAGCAGGGGCGAGTTCTTGCCGCGCGATGCCAGGGACTCGGCCGTCACTGTCCACGGCTGGGACCGGTCGAACACGACCAATGCTGCCGGCGCGCCCTCCACCAGCCCGGCCGACGCCCGTCGCGAACGACCGCCCAGGACTACCGCAGGCCCCGTCGTCAACGCCTCGATCGCCCGAAGCAACGGCAGCCGACCGGCATCGACCAGCGCCAGCAGCACGCCGAGCGCCGTCTCGAGGCCGCTGATGCCATTGGCCGCGAGGCCGAACTCGACGGCCTTGTCCACTTCGGTGTGGGGGGCATGGTCGGTCGCGACGGCGTCGGCGGTGCCGTCGATGAGCGCCGCGAGGCAGGCGGCGGCGTCGGCCGGCGCGCGCAGCGGCGGATTGACCCGCAACGATGCATGGTAAGGAGCGGCCACCAGCGCGCCATCCGCCCACGGATCGTCGCTCGCCTCCCAGGCCCAGCGCCGCGCGCCAGCGAGCCACTCGTCGGTCAGGGCCAGGTGGTGCGGCGTCACGTCGCAGCTGACCGGGATCCCGTCCGCCTTCGCTCGACGGATCAGCGCCAGCGCGCCGGCGGTCGATACATGGGTCAGGTGCAACCGGGCGCCCGGCACGTCGCGAAGGACATCGACCAGGACAGCCAGGTCGCGCGAGACGGCTGCCTCCTCGGCCGCCGCCGGCCAGCCGCGCAGACCCAGGACCGTCGCCACGTAGCCGTCGTTGGCTTCGGCGCCGGCGGTCAACGACACATCCTCGGCGTGGTCCACGATCGGCAACCCAAGCGCGCCCGCGTAGGCCAGGGCCGACCGCAGGATCGGCGCCGAACGGATCGGCGCCCCGTCGTCGGAGAACCCGGCCACGCCTGCGTCGGCCAGCTCACCGAGGGCCGCCAGCTGCTCCCCGGCCCGCCCGACCGTCACCGCCCCCCAGGCCAGCAGTTCCACCGGCGAGCCGGCCGCCAGCGCCGCCGCTCGAATCAGGGCCAGCACGCCAGGTTCGTCGAGCGCCGGTTCGGTGTTCGGCATCGCGCACAGCGTCGTGAAGCCGCCGTGCGCCGCCGCGGCCAGCCCCGACGCGACTGTCTCGGCGTCCTCGTTGCCGGGTTCTCGCAGGTGCGCATGCAGGTCGATGAAGCCGGGCGCCACCACCAAGCCGCCAGGCTCAATGCCGTCTGCCTCGGGGCCCTCCAGCCAGGTCACGGCTTCCAGCACTCCGCCGCGCACCACGATCTCGCCCGGTCCTTCACGTCCGGCCGCGGGGTCCACCAGCCAGGCGCGACTGATCTCGAGATCCAGTCCGTTGGTCACGCCGGCGCCTGCGTCCCGGCCAGCAAATAGAGCACGGCCATCCGAACCGCCACGCCGTTGGTGACCTGCTCCGTGATCACCGATTGCGCTCCCGCGGCGACGTCGGCGGCGATCTCCACGCCCTCGTTCATCGGGCCTGGATGCATGACCAGGGCGCCCGACCGGGCCAGCGCCAGGCGTTCGCGGGTGAGCCCGTAGCGCGCCGCGTACTCGCGCAATGACGGGATCAGGCCGGCGGCCATCCGCTCGCGCTGGATGCGCAGGGCCATGACCACCTCGGCATCGCGCAGTGCCTCGTCGATTGAGGTCGTGACCTGGAATCGACGCCCAGCCGCCGCGCTCCGGGCGGCCCACGCCTCGAACCCACGGAGCAGCGTCGGCGGGCCGCACAGCCACAGGTCGGCCCCGGCCGCGGTCAACGTCCAGATGTTGGAACGAGCGACCCGCGAGTGCAGGAGATCGCCCAGGATCACCACCTTGCGACCGGCCAGGGCGCCCGCGGGTGACGCGCCCGCTGGTGAGGCACCCGCCTGACCGACCCCCAGCCGCTCGCGGATCGTGTACAGGTCGAGCAGGGCCTGGGTCGGATGGGCATGCCAGCCGTCACCACCATTGAGCACGGATCCGCCGAACGTCTCGGCCGCCAGGTACGGCGCCCCCGACACCGGGTGGCGCACCACGAGCATCTGGGCGCCCAGCGCCTCGACCGTGCGGACCGTATCGACCAGCGACTCACCCTTCAAGATCGATGAGCTGGCCGCCGCGATGTTGACCACATCGGCCGACAGGTTGCGGGCCGCCACCTCGAAGGACACGCGGGTCCGGGTCGATGCCTCGTAGAACAGGATCGTGACCTGCCGACCCCGCAGCGCATGCACCTTGGCGATCGGCCGGGCCAGCACCTCGCGCATAGCCTCCGTGGTGCGCATGACCAGCTCGAGCTCGGCGCTCGACAGGTTATCGACATCGAGCAGGTGACGATGCCGCCAGGCGACCGCCTCGCTCCCCGGCGTCGCGTCAACCGAGGGCACAGCGACCGACCCGCCGGTGGCCGGCGTTGCGAGCGCGCCGTCAGTCGGGTCGACCAGCAGGCTCACCCGACCGGCTCGGCCGCCGGCGCGCTGACCACGCGCTCGATCTCGACGTCATCGTCGCCATCGATTTCCTCGAGGTGGACGCGGACGAGCTCCTCGCGCGAGGTCGGGACGTTCTTGCCGACGTGGTCCGCCCGGATCGGCAGCTCGCGGTGGCCGCGGTCGACCAGGACCGCCAACCGGATCGCCTGCGGCCGGCCGAAGTCCACGAGCGCGTCCATGGCTGCCCGGATCGTCCGGCCCGTGTACAGCACGTCGTCGACGAGCACGATCGTCCGGCCGTCGATCCCCGAGGGAAGCTCGGTGCCCTTTACCACCGGCTGCTGGGCGACCAGCGACAGGTCATCTCGGTAGAACGTGATGTCGAGCGCACCGACCGGAATGTCCACGCCTTCGTGCTCGGCGATGGCCGCGGCGATGCGCCGGGCGAGCGGCACACCACGGCGCTGGATCCCGATCAGGACCAGGCCATCCGTCCCGGCCTGCTTCTCGACGATTTCGTGCGAGAGGCGGATCGTCGCCCGGCGAATCTCGTCCGCGGTCATGATCTGACGCCCGCTCATCGCTCCTTCCCGGCCTCTCGGGGCCTCCCTTGCGGCCTCACGGGGCCGTGGCTGAAGGGTCCGGCCAAGGATACCGCGCCGGATCGAGCCGGATCAGCAGACCGAGGCGGTGCCTCTGGTCGCGAGTCCTGCCGCGGGTCCGCGTCCGACGACAGGCGCAAAACCTCGCGCACGGACTGGTACTGGGCGGGTGCGAGCCGTGCGGGCGAGCGAACCCTGGAATCCACGCTCAGCGCGATGTCGAAATCGGTCCATACCCCCGGATTTGGTCGAGCGCGACTCCGAATCGACCCTTACCAGTCTGCTGGTGACTGGATGCGGAACGTGGTACCCGGTCCTCGTCCCGCGCCGGATCGAGCCGGATCAGTAGACCGAGGCGGTCACCGTCGTCGTGCCCGACCACCACGGGCAGCCGCAGACGTCGAAGAAATCGGGCCGGTACAGGTCCACGATCCGTACCGGCTTGACCGGTCCGTAGTCGTTGACCACGCGCTCCACGCAGCCGCCGTTGCCGCAGATGATCACGATCGTGCCGCGCGGCAGGCGCATCGCGGTGGTCCCGTTGTCATAGAAGGTGGCGATGCCGGTCAGGGTGTAGCGCGGCGGCTTGCGCACGGAGGCCGCCCGCGGATCGGGCTGGTTGAGCTTCTGGCGGGCCGTCGGTCCGGTCTGCGGCGCGGCACCCGGTTCGATGAACGAGGCATCCAGGGCGAGCCTCCCGGCCGCCGAGTAGGCAGCGTCGAGCGGGCCGATCGAGATCGTCGATCGTGCGCTGTTCGCCAGGACCGAGAGCGGCTGGAACGCGCCGGCCGGGAGAGGCTCGAGCGGGCTGGGGACCCGGGAACCGGCGAGACCCGGAAGCGCGACCAGGGCGAGGGCGGCGATGAGCACCGACCCTGCGACCAACCTGCTGGGCCGCACGAGACGGTGACCATACGACGAATGGCCGTCCGCTGCACGACGATGTCGCGCTTACCGGCCCCGAACCGCCCGGCCCACCAGGGTGCTGGAGCGGGACCCGGGGGCCGGGCTATTGGATAACGATGGCGCCTTCGACTGGGATGCTCTCGATCGCTCCGACTTCGTCCGAGGTCCACGCCGCGATCTGGATCCGGCTGCCCTCCCCGCCCTGGCCCGGTGGCGTGGCCCAGGCGAGGCGGCCAAGCCCGATCGAGAAGCCGGGCAGCGCGGTGACGTCCTGGGGCGCACCGGTGGGATGATCCAGGAGGCCCGTCGCGGGGTCGAAACGGAACAGGCTCAGCCGCCCGATGGTCGAGTCGAGCGGATCGGCGATCCAGATCCCCAGCCACGCTCCGGTGTCGTCCCAACGGGCATCGAAATCGACGATCGGGCCGGCGGCCACGATCTGCGCGGGGAAGTCGAGCGGGACCTCCGGCGGGACCTCCGGCGGGACCTCGAGCGGGACCTCCGGCGGAACCTCCGGCGCGATCGTTGGCGTGCCCTCGGCGGACGGTGACGGGGAGTTCCTCGGAACGTCCTCCAAGAGGGGTCCGCGGAACGGGCGGATCACGAGGTCGCCACTCACCGGGTGGGCTGTCTGGCCGTCGGGGCCGAGACTCACCGTTCCCTGCCAGGCGACGACCGCACGGCCGGTCGGATCGACGGCCGGTTGCCATTCGGCTTCGGTCAAGGCCGTCTCCGCGCCGGTCCACGGATCCAGCAGGAACGTCTGG
>JBKKDW010000257.1:0-21402 GCA_046708025.1 Candidatus Limnocylindrales bacterium | reverse complement strand
TTATAGACGTAGCCGACGGCGTAGCAGAAGCCGAGCGCCTGGAGCAGGAGCTCGACCGCGTTGGGGCCCTCGTTCGAGCCGAGCAGGACCCCGGGTTCGTCGCCGACGAGCCGGAACGCCTCGGGCCTCACCACCGGCTGACCGGCATGGACGAAGTCCTTGATCTCGCCCTCGTTGCGGGCACCCGAGCGCCAGGTGCTCGATGCCTTGAACGTGAAGGCGCCGACGTTCGGGTCCTGCTGGACGGCCCCGATCGTCCCGACGAGCTGGTCGACGTTGACACCGTTCCGAGCGGTGATGGTGGCCATCGGTCTGCCTCCTGTCCTGCAGTCGCCTCACATGGACGACCGCTTCGGTGGCACTGACGCCTCGTCGATCGAACATATTCCGTCGGCGCGTTTCGAGCCGAGGCGGGAATAATCGGCGCGGCTGCAACGTCAAGACCGGGAGGATCGATTCCCCTGCACGCAGCCGCCCGAGGGAGCGATGATCGGGACTGTGATCGACGCGCACAGGCAGCCAGGCCCGGAGGGCGCTGACGAAGAGCCAGATCGGGCCTTTGGCGAGGTTGCCCGCGAGCAGCTTGATGGCCTGTACGGCTACTGCGTCCGGCTCACGAACGATCGGACCGATGCAGAGGACCTCATGCAGGACACGCTGATCCGGGCCATGCGCGCATACCCGGGACTTCGCGATCCGACGAAGGTGAAGGGTTGGCTGTTCACGATCGCCACGCACGGCTGGCGCGACCTCTGCCGAGCCCGGGGGCGCACGCTGGCCACGGTCTCGCTCGATGACGCAGACCGTGACGACGACTTCTCGCTGTTCGAGACGCTGGCGATCGAGGACCCGTTCCCCTATTCGGACGAGCTGCACATGGACTTCCTGCGAGTCTTTCGGGACGAGGACGTCCAGGTTGTCTTCGCCCGGATCAATCCGGTCTTCCGGGCGCCCCTCATCCTCACGACGATCCACGGATTCAGCTGCAAAGAGGCGGCGGCGATCCTCGACGTTCCGATCGGCACGCTGCTGTCCCGCCTCCATCGAGGCCGGAAGCAGCTCGAACGGGGCATGTGGGACTATGCCGTCAAGAACGGCCTGGTGGAGGTAGGTGACGAACCATGATTGATTGCCCCGAGGCCGTCCGCCGGATGTGGGCCTATATCGACCACGGCCTGGAACGCGGCCCGACCGTGGAGTTCGAAACGCATCTCGAAGCCTGCCAGCGATGCTGCGGCGAGCTGGAGTTCTCGCGTCATCTGAAGGAAATGGTTGCGGCGACAGGTTCGGAGCCGTTGCCCGACCCTCTCCGTCGGCGGCTGGAGTCGCTCCTCGGGGGCGGCGGCCTGTCGACCCGGGAGGGGGACAGACCATGACGGATGTGCATGTCGGACACGGCGTCGGGACGGACTTCCTCCAGCAAGATGCCATCCGCGGTGCAGTCCGCCAGACCTATCGCTCGGGCGGCCCGACCGACGGGCAGGGCGCGGAGCGCTTCTACAGCCCCGAGGAGGTGGCCGGACTGCCGGATGAGACTGTCCGCATGGCCCTGGGCGTCGGAAATCCGATCCGTCATGCAGGTCTGAGCCCCGGTGACGATGTCCTCGATCTCGGCTCAGGCGGAGGGATCGACTGTCTCATCGCGGCGCGAGCCGTCGCGCAAGGGGGCAGTGTCGTCGGTATCGATTTCCTGGCGGAGATGGTCGAACGGGCGACGCGTGCGGCGGCCGCAACGGGATTGGTCAACGTCCGCTTCGTCGTGAGCGAGATCGAGGCGCTCCCGCTGCCGGACGCCTCTATCGATGTGGTGATCAGCAATGGTGTGATCAATCTATCGCCGCGCAAGGTGCGCGTCCTGTCCGAGGCGTTCCGCGTCCTGCGACCCGGTGGCCGCCTGGCCATCGTGGACCTCGTCCTGGACCACGATCTGCCACCCGAGATCCAGACCCACCCGGCGGCCTGGGCCGGCTGCCTGTCGGGCGCGCTGTCCGAGACCGCCCTCTACAAGAGCCTGCGGCGGGCAGGCTTCCGGGATGTCGGTATCGAGCCGCTGCATGACTTCGGGATAGGTGAGTGCGCCCTCTACCCGCTATTTAACGACGAACTCCTCGAGATGTTTCGGCGTCTCGTCCCCGCGGAGCGACACGACCGGATCGCGCGAAGTGTGTTCGTCCGTGGCCGGAAGCCCGCCCCCGACGAATCGCTGCCGGGTCGCGCCCGGGGCTGAGGACGGCCGGCGGCGGTGAGCCCTGCGTGGGGAGACGGCCGGGCCGTCGGGAATACTCCGGTGGTCCCCTTCGTCGTATCCGGTACCAGGCCGCACTCCCCGAGGTGGACACCATGACCGAGCTCAGGACCGCGCCCGTCGACATCGACTCGCTCCGCGCAGCGATCCGCGCCGAGTACGCCGCGGTGGCGGAACACCCCGACCAAGGGTTCCACTTCCATACGGGCGCCCAGCTCGCCGCGATCCTGGGCTATCCGGAGGAGTGGATCACCGCCCTGCCGCCCAGTGCGGTCGAGTCGATGGCCGGGACCGGCAACCCGTTCGCGCTTGGCGAGCTGCTGCCCGGCGAGCGGGTCGTGGACTGTGGGTCCGGGGCAGGAGCGGACAGCCTGATCGCGGCGAGGATCGTCGGGCCGAGCGGCCGCGTGATCGGCGTCGAAATGACGCCGGAGATGCTCGCCAAAGCTCGCCGGAACGCCGAGGTCGCGGGCCTGCCCAACGTCGAGTTTCGGGCGGGAGTCCTTGAAGCCCTCCCAGTCCCGGACGACTGGGCCGACGTGGTCATCTCGAACGGCGTTCTCAATCTGGTGCCCGACAAGACGGTCGCGCTGGCCGAGATCTTCCGGGTCCTCCGTCCGGGCGGCCGGATCCAGCTCGCCGATATTGTCCTCGACCGACCCGTTCCGGATGAGTCGAAGTCCGATGCCTGCCTGTGGACCGGTTGCATCGCCGGCGGTCTCCTCGCGGACGAGCTCGCCTCGCTCGTGGAGGCAGCGGGGTTCGTCGACGTCGAGGTCCACCGAGGCGTGGACGTCTTCAGCGGCGCTCCACAGGCCTCGAGCGCGGCGGCCTTCGGGACAGTGGGCGCTGGAATCACGGGTCGCAAGCCATGAGTCTCAGCCCGGACCTCGCCGCCATCAAGCAACGCCAGCAAGCGACCTGGGCGAGCGGCGACTACCACATGATCGGAACGCAAATCCTGATCGTCTCGGAGCTGCTCATCGAAGCGCTCGACGTGCATTCGACCGATCGGGTCCTCGATGTCGCCACCGGTAGCGGCAACGCCGCACTCGCCGCTGCTCGGCGCGGTTGCGCTGTCGTCGGGCTGGATTACGTGCCGGCCTTGCTGGAGCGGGCGCGTAGGCGCGCCGAGGCGGAGGGCCTGGAGGCCGAGTTCGTCGACGGCGACGCCGAAGCGCTGCCGTTCGACGAAGGCAGCTTCGACGTCGTCAGCTCGGTCTTCGGTGCGATGTTCGCGCCGAACCAGGAGCAGACCGCCAATGAGCTTGGCCGCGTCTGTCGAGCCGGCGGCCGGGTCGGCCTCGTCGCGCACACGCCCGAGGGCTTCATCGGCCAACTCTTCAAGTTGAACGCAACGCACGTTCCGCCGCCAATCGGCCTGCGCTCACCGGTCCAGTGGGGCACCGAGGATCGCCTGCGGGAGCTCTTCGGTGACACCATCGCCGAGCTCCGGGCCGAGAAGCGGCACTACGTCTTCCGCTATGCCTCGCCGGAAGCCTACCTCGACTACTGGCGCCGCTACTACGGGCCCACGATGAAGGCATTCGAAGCCGTCGGCGAGGCCGGGCGCGAGGCGCTCGAGTCCGATCTGCTGGACCTCATCGCCCGGTTCAACCGGGCCGACGACGGCACGATGGTCGTGCCCAGCGAGTACCTCGAGGCGGTGATCGTCAAGCGATAGTGTCTCGGGCCGCGGTCGCGGCTGCCTACGCGCAGATCGTTGTCGCGGCGCTTGTCGCCGCGTCGATCCGCTGCACCACGCAGTTCCAGCCACCCGACGACTATCCCGTGATCGAGGCCGCTTCGGCCGGCGCTCGGCGAGCGTCTCAACCCGGAGTCGCTGCGCGACGTGATGGGCCGGTGCTTCGCCTCGGAGGCGGATGCGGCGTTCAAACAGGCACGCCATCTGTTCGGGCGGCAGGGCAGCCTCGTGGGCGCTGGGATCGCCGAGGCCTGCCTCGCCGGGTAGTGCTTCAGCAGGCCGGTGGCCGTGCGCCTCCGCCGTAACGCTCGATCAGGTCGCCGATCGTCAGCAGGCCGTAGCGCTCTTCGAGTTGCGCCCGGGAGATCCGCCACATCGTGCGCAGCGGGCGTGGCCCGCCGGTCTCGAGATCGACCAGACGGAGCCTGGTGAAACGCTCGATACCGGGCACGGCGCGCAGGTCAGACGCTAGCCGCAGCGCCGCCTCGTCGAGCGCCGTCTCGGCGGAGGTCTCGGCGCTCGCCAGGACGCGGCGAGCTGGCCGCGGCGGACCCGCAGCCGTGTCGGTCCAGGCGTCAGGAGCGGTAGCCGCGGCACGCATCGCCTTATCGGCGCCGGCCAGGGCGCCATTGACCACCTCGGGGGTCTCGACTGGCGCTGACGAGGTAGCTTCGGGGCTCGATCCAGCGCTGGTTGCACCAGGCGTGCTGGTTCCAACCACAGGACCGTCGCCTCGGCCGCCCGTCCCGCCAGCCGACCCACCTCCATCCGTGCCACCGGCGCCTCTCTTGCGAGGCGGCCCGCCGACGCCCATGGCCTCGTCGATGAGCGACGGGATGTCGATCCCGGTCAGGCCCTTGACCGTGGCAGTGGCCTCGGTGACGGTCCGGGTCACGGTCTTGACCACGTCGGAGGCGCCATCGTTCGAGACGACCGTGAGACTGTCGATGTTCGAGAGCGGCTCAGCCGCGGCGCGGACGATCTCGGGCAGCATGGACAGGACGGTCTGGATGATCGCTGCCTCGTTGAACTGGCGGTACGCCTCCGCACGCAGGGCCAGCGCCTTCGCCTCCGCCTCGCCCTTGGTGAAGGTGATGCCGGCCTCGGCATTGCCTTCGAGCGTGGTCCGCTGGGCCTCGGCAGAAGCATTGACCTCGACGACCCGGGCCTGCGCCTCACCCTTGGTGATGGTCACCGCGGCCTCAGCCGAGCCCGCCAGCTTCACCCGCTCGGCGTCGGCCTGCGCCGCTGCGATCCGGGCCGACTTCTCGCCCTCGGCGCGGCGGACCTGGGCTTCCGCTTCGGCTTCGGCCGGACGCACGATGCTGGTGAGCAGCTCCATCTGCTTGCGCGCGGCCTCCAGCTCGGCGAGCTCGGTCTGCTTGCGGGTGACCTCCTGGGTCGCTTCTGCCTCGGCCAGCGGGCCGGACTGCGCGGCACGCGCCTGGGCGGCCGCGGTCTGCGTCTCGGTCTCGGCCCGCCGCAGCGCGACGTCGCGGGAGGCGTTGATCTTGACCTGTTCGGCCTCGGCCTCGCGAACCGACGCCTCCTGGTCCGCAGCCGCCTTGGCCATTCGGGCGTCACGCTCGCGACGGGCGGTCTCCTGCTGGCCTATCAGCTCCATGTAGCCGGACTCGTCGCGAATCGCCTGGATCGTGAACGAATCGATCTGCAGGCCGGATGTGGCGAGGTCGCCGCGGGCGGCGTCCTGGACAGCCTGCTGGAACTTCTGGCGATCGAGGTTCAGCTCCTCGACGGTCAGGGTTCCGACGATTGAGCGCAACGAACCCTCCAGGACGTTCTTGACAATCGAGTCGACTTCCTCGTCCCTGGACTCGAGGAATCGTTCGGCGGCGTTGCGGATCGATTCGTCGTCCGCGCCGATCTTGAAGGTGGCCACGCCCTGGACCGCGACCTTGATGCCCTGGCGGGTCACCGCGTCGGCCAGGTTGACGTTGATCTGGCGAGCGGTCAGCTTGAGCTTGCCCACCTTGTTGACGAGTGGCAGCACGATCACGCCGCCACCGCGGACCACCTTGAGGCTGCGCCGACCATCCGCCCCCCGGTCGCGCTGGCCGCTCACGACCAGCGCCTCGTTCGCCCCGGCGACCTTGTAGCGGCTACCGACGTACGACACGATCAGGACGACGATGACGATGATCAGGAAGACCGGCAGCTCCCCGCTGCCGACGAAATCGATGATGTCAGGCACGATCGGTATCTCCCTGCAAGATCGTCTCGACGATGAGTCCGGAACCGGCGACGCCGGTCACCCGGACGGTGGTCCCGGCCGCGACGTCCATCGACGCGGTGGCGCTGAACTCGTGGGTCTGGCCTTCCTTCTTGACGAGCACGCTACCGAACCGCCCGGCCGGGATGCCGACGGCTACGAACGCATCGTCACCGATCAGGTCCCTGATCGAGAACGGCTCGGCGGCCTCGGCTCGCTGAAGCAGCCCGAAGAGGAGGTAAGCGATGCCCATCCCAACGACCCCGAACCCGGTGCCGGCGAGCGCCGCCTGGCCACCGTGAACGTCGAGGACCTGGGTCGCGACCAGACCACCGACCCCGAACATCGAGACGAATGAGAGGAGCAGCGGCATCAGCGAGACACCGCCGATATCGACGTTCAGGACGGCACCAATGACGTCGTCGAGGAGCACCGTCACCAGCAGCAACGAGCCGCCGACTAGCGTGCATACGACGAAAACGAGGTCCTCGACCGGGATATCGAACATCGCTGGCGTGGCCCCTCCGTGTGACCGCCGGCGGCGAGGCGCCGGGTCGACAAGGATAGCGGTCTGCGATCACCGCTATGGCCGCCCGCGGGCAACCTCAGCGGCGACCGGTCATTGATTCCGCTCAGGCGCCCGAACCGAACAGCAGGTTCAGCCAGGACTCAAGTGGGCTGACCGCGGCCGCCGCCCCGACCCGGAGGGCGGCCGATCCCGGCGCATCATCGGGCAGCGACGGGGCGCCCGGATCGAGGGTGAACGCGATCTCGTTGTGGCCACCCAGGCCGTGGCCCCTGGCTTGAAGCAGGATGAACCGGCGCTGCTGGATGCGATCGAGTTCGCGCTCGAGGCCCGCGATCTCGGCTTGGCGGACGGCATTCGCGACAATCATCGCCTCGGCCCGGCCCGATGCCGCTGAGGCGTCACCGACCTGACGGGCGAACAGCAGGACGATCCAGGCCGCCAGCAGAACGCCGAGCAGGATCGCGGCCCGCCGCTGGGTGATCCCGGCGATCGGCAGCGCCGACAGGTCGACGATGCGCTCGGACGGGCGTTCCTCCGCGGTTTCGTCGGGGGCGTCCTCGGGCGGCGTCGGCACGTTCCGGCGAATCATTCACGGGAGCGTAGCTACGGTCTCCGACCGTGTCAACTCGGGCGTCGTCTGACAACCAACCTGTCACGCCGCACGCGGAAAGTCCTGCTAGACTCACGCAGTTTCGCACGGCTGTCCTGTTTCAGAGGTCCCGGATGCGCACCTATGCCCCCAGCGAGACCAGTGCCATCCTGGCGGACCTGCTGGCTGAACCGTCGATGGCGCGGGGCGTCGTCCATCACGCGGTCATGGCGGCTCGAGCTGCCGAGTTTGCTGACTTTCCGGACTGGCTCGATCCCCGGATCGTGAGCGGCCTCGCCTCGCGCGGCATTCACCGCCCATACATCCACCAGGCTGACGCGATCGAGTCGGCTCGGGCTGGTCAGGACCTGGTCGTGGTCACGCCGACGGCCTCAGGCAAGACCCTGTGCTACGCGTTGCCAATCCTCCAGGCTATCGCCGACGACCCATCGGCTCGGGCCCTGCTGCTCTTCCCGACCAAGGCCCTGGGCCAGGACCAGGTCAGCGAGTTCGCCGAGCTGTCCGGGGCCGCCGGCCTGCGCGTGTCGGCGTCGACCTACGACGGTGACACGCCGGCGCCGATCCGCTCGGCCATCCGGAGCGCGGGACAGGTCGTGGCGACCAACCCGGACATGCTCCACTCGGCGATCCTGCCCCACCACACCAAGTGGTTCCAGCTGTTCGAACAGCTGCGCTACATCGTGATCGACGAACTGCACACCTACCGCGGCGTGTTCGGCGGGCACGTGGCCAACGTCATCCGGCGGCTACTCCGGATCTGCGCCCACTACGGCAGCCACCCGGTCATCGTGTGCTGCTCGGCAACGATCGGCAACCCGGGCGAGCTGGCCGAGGCGCTCATCGGCCGACCCGTCCGGGTCCTGACCCGGAACGGGGCACCGGCGGGTGAGCGCCACGTCCTCCTGGTAGACCCGCCGCTGCTGGATCCGGCGAGCGGGGCTCGTGGCTCGGCCGTCACGCTCGCCCAGCGCTGGGCCCTTCCGTTCCTGCGGGGCGGGCGCCAGACGATCGTGTTCGGTCGGTCGCGGGTCGCGGTCGAGCTGCTCCTGACCGGCCTGCGCGAATCGCTGCGCGAGGGGTACGGGCCGCGCAGCCGCGTCCGGGGCTATCGTGGGGGCTACCTGCCGACGGAGCGGCGCGCCATTGAGCGCGGCCTGCGCGACGGCGAGATCCTGGGCGTGGTGGCGTCCAACGCCCTCGAGCTCGGGGTGGACATCGGGCGGCTGGACGTGTCGATCCTGGCCGGCTACCCGGGTTCGATCGCGGCGACCTGGCAGCAGTTCGGTCGGGCCGGCCGGCGGGCTGGGACCAGCGTGGCGGTCCTCGTTGCGTCCGGGGCGCCGGTCGACCAGTACGTCGTCCACCATCCCGAGTTCCTGCTCGAGGGAACACCGGAGGAGGCGCGGGCAGACCCGGACAACCTCCACGTCCTGCTCGCCCACCTTCGGGCAGCCACGTTCGAGCTGCCGTTCGAGCCGGGCGCGGTGTTCGGGCCCGGGCCGGTCGACGATCTGCTCGCGTTCCTGGCCGAGGACGGGCACGTTCGGCAGGCCGGCGACGGCCGCTGGTACTGGTCGAGCGAGAACTTTCCCGCCTCGGAGATCTCGTTGCGGACGGCGGCGCCGGAGAACGTCGTGATCATCGATACCACGCCGGACCGTCCACGCGTGCTCGGTGAGGTGGACCTCTTCTCGGCCCAGGTCCTGGTCCACGAACGCGCGATCTACCTTCATGAATCGGTCCAATACCACGTCGACCGGCTCGAGTGGGGCGAACGCAAGGCCTACGTCCACAGGGTCGATGTCGACCACTACACCTACGCCAATCGGGCAGTGACGCTCAAGCCGCTCGACGTCTTCGGGGAGGCGCCCGCGACGGGCGGCCGGCGGGTCCACGGCGAGGTGATGGTGGCCAGCCTGGTCACCCTCTACAAGAAGCTCAAGTTTGTCACCGACGAGAACGTCGGCTGGGGCCCGATCGACCTGCCCGAGCTCGAGCTCCAGACGACCGCCTATTGGCTGACCGCCGAGGCTATCGCGGGACGTTGGCGGCGAGCCGAGCTCGATGTGGCTCTGCCCGGAGCGGGCCGGGCGATCCAGACGGTCGCCAGCGTGCTGTTGATGGTCGATCCCCGCGACCTGGGGCTCGTCAGCCAGATCCGCTCGCCCCACCATGAGGCGCCGACAATCTACCTGTACGAGGCCGTACCCGGCGGCGTCGGTCTGTCCGAACGCCTGTGGAACCGCCATGCCGAGCTCGTGACGCGTGCCGCGGAGCTCATCGCCGCGTGCGCGTGTGAGGCCGGCTGCCCGGCCTGCACCGGCCCGCGGCTGGAGCCGCAGGTCGACGCCAAGGGGCTTGCCCTGCGCCTGCTCGGCGAGCTTGGCGCCCCGATTGCCAGCGCCGCCCGGGCATGATCGACGGTGGCGCAACGCTCGCCCGCCGGCTGGAGCGCTACCGCGCGACGCGCAGCCTGGCGACTCGGGACGGGCCGGCAGCGAGCATGGTGGTTGGGCACGAGCTCGCCGAACGCCTGGCCGCCGCCCTGGATGGCGAGATCGTTCGGACGCCCGAGGGTGCCATCGTCCGGTGCGAGGGGCCGAGCCGGCCGATCCCCCTCGACCGGGAGCGGCTCGCGACGCTGCCCGGTCAGCCCCCGCCGGGGACACCGCTGGTCTGTCTCGACACGGAGACCACCGGCCTCGCGACCGCGGCCGGGACGGTCGCCTTCCTGATCGGGCTGGGCTGGTGGGAGGCCGATTCCTTCCGCCAGGTCCAGCTCCTGCTGCCCGATCATGCCGACGAACCCGCCCTGCTCACCGCCCTGGCCGCAACCATCCCGCCACATGCGTGGCTGGTCACCTACAACGGTCGGGGCTTCGACTGGCCGCTGCTGGTAGCGCGCTACCGCCTCGCCCGGCGCGCCGCGCCGGCTCACGACGGTCACCTGGACCTGTTGCCGATCGTCCGGCGCCTGTTTCGCCACCGGATGGCGAACGCGCGCCTGCGTACGGCCGAGGCGGACCTGCTCGGCTTCGACCGCGTCGGCGACGTCGAGGGCTGGCAGATCCCGGTCCGCTACTTCGACTTCCTGCGGGGCGGGTCCGCGTGGGGACTGGTCGAGGTGGTCCGTCACAACGACCAGGACGTCCGCTCGCTGGCACGACTCCTGGCCCTCCTCGAGGTGGGCCTCGGCGACGCGGGGAGACGGGCCGGTGCCCCGCCGGGCGACCTGGCCGGCCTGGCCCGGGCGTTCGCCCGCGAGCATCGGTTGAGCGACGCGCTCGAGTGCCTGAACGCGGCAACGACGCGGGCCTTCGATGCACCTTTGACCGATCCGCCGTGGACCGCCGAGCGGATCGCCATCGATCGAGCGCATCTGCTCCGGAGGCTCGGTCGGCACGCCGATGCGGCTGAAGCCTGGGCGATGCTCGCGGCCGGGACCGGCAGTGCGGCCATCGAGGCGGCGATCGAACTGGCCAAGCTCCACGAGCACCGCCTGGGCGATCTCGCGGCGGCCCTGGACGTCACCCGCCGGACGCTGGCCAGGGTCGAGCGCCGGAGGCAGCTTGGCTGGCCCACACCGTTCGTCGAGGCGAACCTGCTGCGGCGGGCCGACCGTTTACGTCGTCGCCTGGCCGCCATCGATCGGCGCGCCGTGACGTCTCGTGCGACCGGTCAGCCGGCCGCGCTGACGAACGGGACCCGCGGGTCGATCGGCTCGGTCGCCCAACGCTCCCTGACCTGATCGAGGGCCGGGTCGAACGAGCAGGCCATGGTCCGCCGGTCCCCGGCCAGGGCGTTCAGGTAGTACGCGTCGTCGGCGTCGGTCGCGGCGAACGGGTGGTAGCCGTCGGTCACCAGCACCACGTCGCCGTCGCGCACCGCCCAGACGCCGTCACGAGCCGCGCCCAGCGGACTCCCAGGCGGTCGATAGAGCCGCTGAATGGCCCAGGCCTCTGGCCGCCGAAAGCGGTAGTGGTAGATCTCCTCGAGGACCGCCTCGCCGGGCATGGCGTCGATGTCGTGCTTGTGGGGCGGCCAGCTCGACCAGTTGCCGGCCGGCGTCAGGACCTCCACCAGCAACAGTCGATCGGCCGGAAAGCCGGGCGCCACGATGTGGTTGATCTGGCGGGTCGAGCGGCCCGCACCGCGGACCTCGACGGTGATGTCGGCCGGCCGGATCGGCTGGGCGGTAACCGCGACGCCGCCAGTGCGGGCGCGCGGCGCCTCGGCGATCGCAACCCGGACGCGCCCATCGGCGCGAATCGGCCGCCCCTCGGCCGACGATTGCGCGGTGCGCCCGGCCGAGTCACGCGCACCCACTGGCAGGTAGACCGCCGACGGAAGGGCGTCGAAGGGCGACTCGCGGCCGGCGAGCTCGACCGGCTCCTGGCCGGCTGGCCGGACCAGCAGGCCGCCTCCACCGATGACCACGACGCACGCCTCGTGGTCTGCGGCACCGAAGGCAATCGACTCGCCGGCCCCGAGCTCGGCCGTGCGGAAGGCCAGGTAGCGCCAGCCCGCCGTGGCGGGATCGATGGCCACCGCACCGTCGAACGCCGGCCGATGGCGCAGTCGATCGACCGGCAGGTCGTTGGGGAGCGCCGTGGGATGGAAGGTTGGTTCGCCGGTCACCGCGCAGCCCGCGCGTCGGGGTCGGGCAGGAGCACATCGGCGACCTGGTGCAATAGCTCGTGGTACGACCCGATGAAGGCGCGCAGCGTGCGCACCGACGGCGGGAACGCGTCGAATTCGTCGACCGACAGGCCTCCCGGTTCGTACGCACGGACGAAGTCCGGGAAGTGGCCGGCGAGCTCGGACACGATCGCCGGATCGACCGGCTCATCCATCCGCGATCGGATCTCGACGTCCGATCCGTTGAAGCGCCGCTGCCAGGCCGCCGGCAGGGTCAGCACGACATCGCCACCGATCAGCTCGGACCAGTGCAGGTGGTGGCGGATGGCCGCTCCCAACAGCCGGGCCCGAAAGCCCCGCTCCCGAAAGATCGCATAGGCTCGCTTGAAGACGGCAACCCCGGACCAGGGCAGGGCGGCCGGGTCGGCGATGATCCCGTCGCGCTCGGTCTGAACGCGCAGCCAGTCCTCGATCCGGCCCATCATCAGGGTGATGACCGGGCCCATCTCGTCGGTCGGCAGCCCAGCCGCCTGGCGCCGTCCGATCCCACGCTCCACCGCCTCGGCAGCGGCCACGGCCTGGGCGACGCTGAAGCTGACCGTGGCGTTGATGCTGATTCCCCGGTACGAGGCCTCCTCCATCCCGGCGATACCGGCCCGAGTGGCCGGGAACTTGACGATGATGTTGGGGGCCAGGCGATCGAATCCCAGCGCCTGCTCGACCATCCGGTCGGTCGAGCGGTAGACGGTCGGATCGGTCTGGACCGACAGCCGGCCGGCCCAGCCCCGATGGGCCCTGAAGGCCGGCTCGAGGAGTCGAGCCCCCTGGATCGACATCTCCTCGATCACCGCCCAGGCCAGCTCCACGTCGGTGGCCCTCGGGCGGCTGGCGGCGAGCTGCCGAATCCGCTCCCGCTAGCGTTGCGGATCCTTGCGCCAGACATCGGTGACGATCGTCGGGTTGGCCGTGGCCCCGACCGCGCCGAACGAGATGGCGTACGCCAGCTCGTCGACATCGCACGAATCGTTCCAGATGTCGGTGGCGGAGGTGCTGATCGTGCGACCCAGCGGGCTGTCGGCGAGGGCCAGATCGGGCGTTCCGGTGACCGTCTCCATGCATCTTCCCCATTGCCGGGCCACCGCTGCCCGGCTCCATCTCGGTGTTGACATGGTTGCGGCGGTTTTCGTACCGTACCGCAGGTAATCGATTACGTACAAGCCCCCTGCAAGGATGGCCCGACCGACGTGACACCGAGTGCGAGACCGGTCCGGCTGTCAGGCGCGCAGATCATCGCGGAGTTTCTCGTCCGCCAGGGCGTGCGCCACGTCGTCGGCATCCCGGGACACGGCTGCTGGACCGTCACCGACGCCTTGCTCGACCGATCGGATGAGATCCGCTCGATCCAGGTGATGCACGAGCAGGCCGCGGTCCACCTGGCCGACGGCTACTACCGGGCGACCGGGCGTCCGATCCTGGCCTTCACCAGCATTGGACCAGGGGCGGCCAATACCGTGGTCGGGATGGCGACGGCGTTCGTCGATTCGACGGCGGTGGCGCTGCTGACCGGGTCCCCCCACACGGACATGCGCGGCCACGGGCTGCTCCAGGAGTTCGAGCGCCGTCACGCTGCCGACAATCCCCGGATCTTCGAGCCGGTGGTCAAGGAATGGTGGCAACCGTCGCGGGTCGACGAGCTGCCCTTCGTCCTCCATCGGGCCTGGAACCAGATGCTCAGCGGCCGGCCGGGCCCGATCCTGCTGGACGTGCCGATGGACGTCCAGGCGGAGTCCGCGGAGGTCGTGATGCCCGAGCCGGAACAGCGCGAAGCGCGCGGGCGGACGCGCCCGGCCGCCGATGATGTCGAACGCGCCGCGCGACTGCTGGCCGGCGCAGCCCGACCGGCCATCGTGGCCGGCGGTGGAGTCATCGGGGCGGACGCGAGCGCCGAACTGGTCGGCCTGGCCGAGCGTCTCGGTGCGCCGGTGGTGACCACCTGGAACGGCAAGGGCGCCATCGATGAGACCCACGAGCTGTCCGGTCAGACCATTGGCGATACCGGCTCCACCTGCGGCAACGCGCTGGCCGCATCGGCTGACGTTCTCCTCTCGGTGGGCAACCGCTTCACCGACTGGTCGGCCTCGTCCTACCGGCGCGGCGTGACCTTCGCGATTCCACCCTCGAAGCTGATCCAGCTCGACATCGATCCGCGCGAGATCGGCAAGAACTACCCGGTGCAGGTCTCGCTGGTGGCGGACGCCAAGGCCGGCCTGGCCGATCTGCTCGAGGCCCTCGGGCCTGGCGGCGGCGCATCAGCCTACCGAGGGACGGCCTGGTTCGAGGAGATTGTGCAGCGAAGGCGCGCCTGGTTCGCCCAGATCGAGCTGAAGTCCGGGGCCACGGCGGTGCCCATGACCATGGCCCGGGCCGTGCGCGAGGTCCAGTCCGCCGCGCGCGACGACGCCATCGTGGTGACCGGTGCCGGCTTGCCCCAGGGTGTCGTGAAGCAGCGCTGGGTCACCCGCCGGCCGCGAACGCACCTGACGTCGGGCGGTTTCTCGACGATGGGCTTCACCCTGCCGGCCGCGATCGGGGCGCAGCTCGCCCTGCCCGATCGCCAGGTCTTCGCGATCTGCGGTGACGGCGACTTCCTGCAGTCCATCCAGGAACTGGCGACGGCGGTCCTGGCCGGCACACCGGTCTGCGCGGTGGTTCTCGACAACTCCGGCTGGATCAGCATCAAGGGTGGTCAGCAGGCCTCCTTCGGGCGCACGGCGATGACCGACTTCATCACCCCCGATGGATCGCTCTATTCGCCCGACTTCGCGGCGATCGGGCGCGCGTTTGGGATCCACGCCGAGTCGGTCAGTCACCCGGACCAGGTCGGCCCGGCGGTCACCCGGGCGCTCGCGTCAGGCGGGCCGTCGCTCGTCCATGTCCTGGTCGATCGCGACCTGGCCATGGCCGGGGCGGACAAGACCGGCTGGTGGGACGTCCCCATCCCTGAATACCACCCCGAACAACGGGCCCGCCAGCTGGCCGGCCGGGCGGAGGAGCAGCATCGATGACCAGCCTGGCGATGGCGCCCGACGCGGCGTCGCTCCGTGGCCGTCTGCGCCGGCCGGGCGGCGTGCTGTCCGAGTGCCCCATCGGAACCGTTCCGATCCTGTGGAACAACGTCGATGTCGCCGAGCTGCGGAGCGGCTCGGATCCCGACGCGATCCTCGACGACATCGCCCGCCTGGGCTACGACGGCTGCCAGTTCGGCCTGGGCTTCCCGACCGGGATGGCCTTGCGCGACAGTCTGGGCCGACGCGGCCTCCGGCTCGCCGAGGTCTACGCCTCCCTGCCGTGCGACCCAGACGGACCGCTGCCCGATGCGCTCGAGATGGTTCGGGCGCGCCTGGCCATCCTGCGCGAGGCCCGCGGCGAGGTCCTGTGCGCGGCGCTCGACATGTCGCCTGGCCGGAACGAGACCGCCGGGCGCGCCGAGCAACCGGGCACGCCGGTTCTGACCGAGACCGGCTGGCGCCGGCTGGCCGAGCTGGTCGACACCCTCGCGGGCGAGACAATCGCGGCGGGTCACCGCCTGGCGTTCCATCCGCACGCCGGCACGTTCGTCGAGACGCCGGCCGAAATCGCCCGATTCGCGGCCGCGACGGATAGGTCCGCCGTCGGAATCTGCCTCGACGTGGGGCACGCCCTGGTGGGCGGCGGCGATCCGACCAGCCTGATCGAGGCCCTTGGGGCGCGGGTCACCCACGTCCACCTCAAGGACGTCGATGGATCCGTCCTTGACCGGCTGCGCACCGACCCGACGCTCGATTTTCACGATGCCATCCGGGCGCGCCTGTTCACCGAGCTCGGGAGCGGCGAACTCGACCTGGGTGCAGTCCTGGCGGCGCTTGCGGCTCGCGACTACCGGGGCTGGCTGATGGTCGAGCAGGACAGCTGCTGGGGACCGCCGTCGGAATCGGCCGCCATCGGACGCCGCGTGCTGGCCACGGCGCTGGTCGAGGCCGGCAACCGGCTGGCAAGGACGGCACCGCCATGAAGCTTGCCCTGCTCGGGGCCGGGCGGATCGGCCAACTCCATGGCCGCCTGCTGCTGGCCACGCCGGGCGTCGACGGGCTGGTGGTGGCCGACGCGCTGCCGGATCGGGCAACGGCCCTCGCCGAGGAAATCGGGGCCGCGGCCGCGACGTCGCTGGCGGCCGCCATGGACGACGCAGACGCGGTGGTCATCGCCGCGGCCACGGACGCCCACGCACCGCTCATCCGTGAGGCGATCGCTCGCGGCCTGCCCACCTTCTGCGAAAAGCCGTTGGCCATGGACCTGGCGACCACGCTGGAGGTCGCGGCCGAGATCGAGCGCTCCGGGATCGCCTTCCAGCTCGGCTTCCAGCGGCGCTTCGACCCCGCCTACCGCGAGGCGCGCCGGCTGGTGTCATCGGGCGAGCTCGGGATCGTGTACGCCGTGCGGATGGCTGGTCACGACCCGCAGCCTCCCCATGAATCGTACATCCCGGCTTCGGGCGGGCTGTTCCGCGACTTCTCCATTCACGACTTCGACATCCTGCGCTGGCTGACCGGGTCGGAGGTCGCCGAGGTCTATGCCGATGGTGGCGTGCGCGGTTTCCCGATCTTCGCCAAGTACGGCGATGTCGATACCGCGGTGGCCACCCTGCGCATGGTCGACGGCACGCTCGCCGTGCTGACCGTCGCCCGCCATGATCCACTCGGCTACGATGTCCGGACCGAGCTCTTCGGCTCCCGCGACTCCATCAGCGTCGGCCTGGGACCGCGCACGCCCATGCGCTCGGTCGAGCCCGGCGTGCCCGCGCCGGCCGGGCCGGCCTGGCCACATTTCATGGACCGGTTTGCGGCCGCCTATGCGGCCGAGTTCGTCGAGTTCGTCCGGGTGGCACGGGCGGAGGTTGCGAGCCCGTGTACCGCCAAGGATGGGGTCGCCGCCCTGCGCATCGCCGAGGCGGCGTCCCGTTCGCTCGACGAACATCGACCGGTGCGACTCGAGGAGATCAAGGACCAGGCACCGGCCCGCGGCACGGCCGGTGAAAGGAGGTGAGCGGGTCGCGCGCCGGGACGAAGGGATCCCGACCGACGACACGGTGATGGTTCGGCTCATACTCGCGCGGCCGCGGATGGTCCGTGGCGCTCGAGGGACGCGGGCTCGCCCGCGATCGACACGTTTGGAGGAGACCCGGATGAATCTTCGAAAGTCCATTGCCCTGTTCGCGGGCGTGGCCGTCCTCGCGGCGGCCTGCCAGGCGACGCCCAGCTCGAGCGCTGGCGGCGGCGGTCCGGATGGGGCCCTCGTCAAGCGCAGCGACATCTCGATCGAGGTCGTCACCCACGGCCAGGCGATCGACGGGTTTTGGGGCGTCGTGCGCAACGGCGTCAAGGCCGCCGCGGCCGACATGGGCGTGACCGTCAACTACAGCGCGCCCGACACCGAGAGCGACATGGTCAAGATGTCGCAGCTCATCGAGGCCGCCATCGCCAAGACCCCTGACGGCATCGTCGTCTCGATCCCCAACCCGGATGCCCTCGGGCCGGCCATCCAGAAGGCCGTGGCCGCCGGAATCCCGGTCATTTCGATGAACTCGGGCTCCGATGTCTTCAAGGGCCTGGGCGTGCTCGCCCACGTCGGGCAGACCGAGTACGAAGCCGGCCTCGGTGCCGGTCAGCGCTTCAAGGACTCGGGCGTCACGAACGGTGTCTGCTTCAACCAGGAAGTTGGCAACCAGGCGCTGACCCTGCGCTGCAACGGATTCTTCGACGGACTCGGCGTTGGGGCGGACGCCGGCAAGGTGCTGACCGGACAGATCTCGGATCCGGCCGGCATGCAGGCCACGATCGAAGCGGCACTCACGGCCGACCCGACGATCGACGGGCTGCTGACCCTGGGACCGTCCGTGGCGGCCCCCGCCCTCCTGGCCGTCGAGTCGTCGGGCAAGGCGATCCACCTGGCGACGTTCGACCTGAGCGCCGATGTCCTCACCGCCATCAAGGACGGCAAGATGGACTTCGCGATCGATCAGCAGCAGTTCATCCAGGGCTACCTGCCGATCGTGATGCTGGTCCAGTACGCCGAGACCCGCAACCTGGCAACGGGCAACGGGGCTGGCTTGGTGATGACCGGCCCGGGCTTCGTAACCGCGGAGAACGCCGAGGCGGTCATCGCGCTTGCGGCCAAGGGTCTGCGCTGACCTGAAATGGTGCGCCGGGTGACCGGCGCAATGGGACCCGGCTGGTGGAATCCCAGCCCGGTCCCCAACCCAGCTTCGGAGGCAAGCGATGGCGACGAAGCGGTCGGCGACCGCCACCGGAACCGAGCGGGCGATTCACCAGACGCGCCTGCGCGCCATCCCCCTGTGGCAACGGCTCCTCGGGCGTCCGGCGGCGGGGGCGGCGATCATCGCGATCTTCGTGTGGGTCGTGTTCGCCATCGCCGGCGGGCAACACGGGTTCCTCGGCCTTGCCGGGACACTGAGCTACCTCGACGTCGCGGCCCAGGTCGGGATCCTGGGGACCTCCGTGGCCCTGCTCATGCTGGCCGGCGAGTTCGACCTGTCGGTCGGCTCACTGGTCGGCTTCGCCGGGATCGTGATCGGGATCCTGGTGACCGAGTTCGGACTTCCGATCTGGCTGTCAATCCTGATTTCGATCGTCGCGACGACCGGCCTGGGCGTGGTCAACGGGCTGCTCGTCGTGCGCACCGGCCTGCCCTCATTCATCGTCACCCTGGCCACCCTGTTCATCATCCGCGGCGTCACCATCGCCGCGACCGCGGTGATCACCAACATCACCTACATTCCGATCGATCGCGCGCTCATCGCGGCCGATCCCATCGCCGGCTTCTTCAACTGGAGCGGCGGTCCAGGCAACGACTTCAAGGTCTCGATGATCTGGTGGCTGGTCCTCGCTGCGATCGGAGCCTATGTCCTGGCCCGGACCAAGTTCGGCAACTGGATCGCCGGCGTCGGCGGTTCGGCCAGCGCCGCGCGGAACCTGGGCGTTCCGGTTGCCCGGGTCAAGATCACCCTGTTCGCCTTTACTGCCTTTTCGGCAGCCATTCTCGCGTCGATCACGTCCATGACCTTCTTCAGCGCCGACGTCCTGCGCGGGCGCGGCAAGGAGCTCGATGCGATCACGACGGCGGTCATCGGCGGAACCCTGCTGACCGGCGGCTACGGATCGGTCGTCGGCACCGCGGTCGGGGCGCTCGCCCTGGGCATGGCCCAGATCGGCATCTTCTTCGCCAACATCAGTGCCGACTGGTACGCCGCGGCGATCGGCAGCCTGCTCCTGATCTCGGTCATCCTGAACAACTGGATCCGGCGCCGCTTCGCCGGCATCCGCTGAGAGGTGTCCACGATGAGCAACCAGGCGGTTGACGTCACGGCTGGCGCTGGCGCGGGGGCACCGCTGCTGGAGGCCCGGAACATCTCGAAGTATTTCGGCGCGGTCGTCGCGGTGGAGGATGTCTCCCTGACGGTTCGCGCCGGCGAGGTCAATTGCCTCCTGGGCGACAACGGGGCCGGCAAGTCGACCCTGATCAAGATCCTGTCGGGCGTCTATGAGCCGGACCAGGGCACGCTCGCGGTCGACGGCGTGCCGGCCCACTTCACCTCGCCCCGCGATGCGCTCGATGCGGGCGTCGCCACCGTCTACCAGGACCTCGCGATCATGCCGCTCATGAGCGTGACCCGGAACTTCTTCCTGGGCAACGAGCCCACGGTCGGCATCGGACCGTTCCGGCAGTTCGACATGGCGACCGCCGCTGGCATCGCCAGGGAGGAGATGCTCCGGATCGGGATCGACGTCCGGGATACGAACCAGGCGGTGGGCACGCTGTCGGGCGGCGAAAGGCAGACCCTGGCCATCGCCCGGGCGGAGTACTTCGGGGCCCGCGTGCTCATTCTCGATGAACCGACGTCGGCCCTCGGCGTCAAGGAGTCGGCGTTCGTGCTGCGCCACGTGATCGCCGCCCGCAGCCGCGGCCTGGGCGTCATCTTCATCACCCACAACGTCCAGCACGCCCTGCCGATCGGCGATACGTTCACGATCCTGTCCCGTGGCCGCAGCGGCGGGACGTTCGTCCGGCACGAGCTCGACGCCGAGCAGCTCCACCGGCTGATGGGTGGCGGCGACGAACTGTCCGAGCTGGCCCGCGAGCTGGAGCAGTTGAAGGGGGCCGACCCGCGCGTCATCCAGGCCGTCGCGATGGGAACCGATGTAGCCCCACCTCCGGCCTGAGCCCCGGCGGACAGCGCCAGCCCGGCGCAGGTGGTCCGATGCCGGTCACGATCGCCGACGTGGCTCGCCGCGCCGGCGTCTCCACGGCCACCGTCAGCCGCGTGCTTGCCGGCTTGGGGGGCGCCGCCGCCACGACGCGCGAGCGGATCAAGGCGGCGGCCATTGAGCTCGATTACCGGCCATCCTCGGTCGCTCGCTCGCTCAAGCTGCGGACGACCAAGACCTTCGGCTTGATCATCACCGACATCGAGAACCCCTATTTCCCGCAGCTGGTTCGCGCCGTCGAGGATGCCGCCCACAGTGAGGGCTACGCCCTGATGCTGTGCAACGCGGCCGACGACCCGGATCGCGAGTCGTTCTACCTGGACCTGCTGGTCGATCGGCGCGTGGACGGCGTGATCATCGCGGCGAGCAGCCTGGGTGAACGCCATCGCGCCTGGTTGCGCGACCCGCCGCTGCCGGTTGTCCTGGTGAACACGCTCGCCCGCGGCGTCCGGCTGCCATCGATCGCTTCCGACAATCGCGGCGGCGGCCGGCTGGCGGCCGAGCATCTCATCGAGCTGGGGCATCGACACCTTGGTGTGCTGACCGCCGGCCCGCGCAATGCCGATGCGCCGTTGCGCCTGGCCGGCGCCCGGGACGCGCTGCGGGCGGCGGGACTGAACGTGGCCGGACTCGCGATCGCGGTCGGCGAGCCGGGCGTCGTGGGCGGCGAGGCAGCCATGGCCGAGGTCCTCGAGCACAGTCCCGAGGTGACCGCCGTCATCGCCTACAACGACCTGATGGCCATCGGGGCGATGCGCGCGGTGCGTGCCCGCGGCCACGTGGTGCCCACCGACATGAGCGTCGTGGGCTTCGATGGGGTTGACCTTGCGGCGTATGTCGAGCCGCCGCTCACCACGATCCGCCAATCCACGGCCGACCTCGGACGCCTGGCCGTGCGCCGGCTGACCGATCTGCTGCGCAAACCGGATGTCAGGGACGGCGCGAGCCGGGCGACCGATGGAGCGCCGCCCCGGATCGTGGTGCCGGTCCGGCTGGAGGCGCGCGGCTCGACCGCGATACCCCGGGCGCCAGCCCAGATGCTCCGAGGCTAGCTGAGCCGATCCTCGCCGACCCGAGCGTCCCGATCCGGCCGAGCCAGCCGACGCGCCGGGACCCGCAGTGCC
>JBKKDW010000256.1:0-12492 GCA_046708025.1 Candidatus Limnocylindrales bacterium | reverse complement strand
GCCGACGAGCCCGCCGAGGTACGCCCGGATCTCGAGCGCGCTGAACACTCGCCGGAGCTTGTCGCTCTGGGCGAATTCGGGCGAGCCCATGACGTTGAGCAGGCCGAAGCTGAAGACCTCCTCGATCGCCGCCGCATCGAACTCCCGGACAACCTTGACGACCCGTTCGCCAACGCGACGGGCCAGCGCCTCGACCCGATCTTCCTCGCGCAGGCTGGCCAGCCGGGCGGCGGCGCGCGAGGCTGTCTGATCGACCAGGCGCTCGTTGAGTAGCGCGGCGACCTGGTTGAGGGTCGGCTGGTCGACGGCATCATCGAGGGTGACGAGCGCCTGCTTGATCGAACCCTCGCGCAGGACCAGGATCAGGCTGGCCATCCGCTCGTTGATGGCCACCAGGTCGATCCGCCGGACGTGCGCATCGCGCGCCTTGGCCGGGGTGGCCAGGCCGGCCGCTCGGGTGACCGATGCCAGGGTCGTGGCAGCGAGGCGGAACCAATGCTCACTGGCGAACTCGACCTGGCCGAATTGATGGCGGATCATCAGCTGCTCGACGGCCGGGAGGGGCACGGCGTCGACGATCGACTCAACGAAGAAGCGGTAGCCGGCATCCGTCGGAATCCGGCCGGCCGACGTGTGCGGGTGGGTCAACAGCCCGTTCAGCTCGAGCTCGGCGAGGATGCTGCGCACGGTCGCGCTGGACACGCCGAGGGCGTAGCGCTCGACGAGCGCCTGGCTGCCGACCGGCGTGGCGGTGCTGACGTATTCCTCGATGACGGCCCGAAGGATCGCCTGTGCGCGGAGGTCCAAGGGGCCGATGGGGCGGCGTCGACGCGCCAAGGCCATCCTCCCGTTTCGTTAGCACTCTATCGGTGAGAGTGCCAACACCGTGAACGGCATCGTAGCAGTCGTGATGGCCGAGTGTCAACGGGACCTTGGCTGACAGGCTTCTCAAATAAGTCGCGAAAACAACTCGTTCGAGAGCAGCCGGCCGCGGGTGGTCAGGACGAGCCGCTCGTCCGCGCTCATCTCGACGATGTGGTGGCCGATGGCCCAATCGAACGCGTGCGCAAACGACGGCTCGCGCGAGGTGGTCAGCGCAACACCGCGATCCATTCGCAAGCCGAGGATCACCGCCTCGGCTGCCGCCGTCGCCGGATCGAGGGTCTCCGTGCCGCCTGGCGGCAGTCGCGCCTGACCGCCATCGGCCGGGGTCAGCGCCGCGAGATAGCCGTCCAAACGGGCCGCATTCCAGCGGCGCGTCGCGCCGTCGAACGCGTGGGCGCCCGGTCCGACCGCTTCGTATGGCCGACGCTGCCAGTAGCTGAGGTTGTGGCGGCTCTCGTGGCCGGGTCGCGCCCAGTTGCTGATCTCGTAGCCGTGCCAGCCGTCGGCGGCCAGCCGATCGACCGCATACTGGTACTGCTCGGCAGCGCGGTCCTCGTCCTGCTCCGCTTGGGCGCGCGCCCCCCAGCGGCGGGCGCCGGCGGGCGGCGGGAGGTGGGCGCCGGTGAACCCGGTCAGGCCCTCGGCGTCGGGGTCGTCGAGGGTGAGCGCGTAGAGCGAGAGGTGGTCCGGCCGGAGGACCAGGGCAGCCTCGAGCGTGTCGGCCCAGCTGGCCGCGGAACTCTCGGGAAGGTCGTACAGAAGATCAAGGCTGACCGACTCGATCCCACCCGCGCGAACTGCCACGACCGCGGCCGCGACGTCGGACGCGCGATGGCGCCGGCCCAGGCGGCGCAATTCCGAGTCGGACAATGACTGGGCCCCGATCGACACCCGCGTGACCCCGGCCGCCCGGAGCGCGGCGGCATCGCCTCGCTCATCGGGGCCCGGATTCGCCTCGATCGACACTTCGGCGTCCTCGGCCAGGCCGAACCGCTCCCGAACGCGCTCGAGCAGCTCGGCCACGGCATGGGCGGGGAGGAGCGAGGGCGTCCCACCGCCGAGATAAACCGTTTCAAGTGGCGGCCGCGTGAGCCCAGGCCCGAAGGTCCTGTCCAGCGCCTCGGCGCGCAGCTCAAGCTCCGCATGCAGCGACCCAAGGAACGCGCCCACCCGCGCTCGCGGACCGCGCGCGCCCGCGCCCGCGAACACCACGAAGTCGCAGTACGGGCAGAGCGAGACGCAGAACGGAACATGGATATAGAGCGCGACCGGCGGGGCCGCGACCGGCGGGGCCGCGATCGGCGAAGGGGACCTCACCGATCGCGCGAGGTCGTCTCCCTCGACTCCCTCGACCCGATCACCCGCCAGCCTTCCGGCGGGCGGCGGCGCTTCTCGATCTCCTCGACCTCACGACCGCGCGGCATCGTCTGGCCGATGTGCCCCGTGCACAGGAAGACGGCGAAGCGGGTCACCGCATGCCCCAGGAACGCTGCTGCGATTCCGCCGGTCAGCGCGGTCAGCCAGCCGCCGAGGATCCCGATCCCGAGGGTCAGGCCGAGCAGGTAGCGATCGCGCCCCGGTGCCCCGAGCCGGGTGGCCAGCGTATAGATGATCGCCTGGAGCAGATTGGCCAGGGTCGGGTCCACGCCGCCGGTCAGGAGCAGGCCGAACAGCGCCCCGCGGAAGGTGACCTCGTCGATAAATGCCGTCGCCGTTGAATTGAGCAGCGCTCCGGGGTACGAGCTCTCGGCCGGCAGGCGGATCCGATGGTAGCGGTAGCTGGCGAAGCCGGCCGCGACCAGCACGCCGAGCCCGCCGAACACGAGTCCGCCGAGCAGAGCGCCGAGTCGGTCGCCGGACCCGAGAAAGAGCTCCGTCGCGGCCGCCGGGTGGATCGACAGGATGAGCACGGCAATGCCGAACCCGAGGCCGTACCAGGCCAGCCGGCGGCGGAGCCTTGGCCGTTCCCCGGCGCCGGTCGCCTCGTAGTACTCGGCGGTCCCGAATCGCTCGGCGTCCAGACGAAGGAGGGCGAGGAGCAGGGTCAGGCCGACGGCGATCAGGGCGCGCGACAGCAGGATGAGGTCGTCCATCGCCGCGGCGTCAGGCCTCGTCCATCCGAAGCATCGCCAGGAAGGCCTCCTGCGGGATCTCGACGGACCCGACTCGCTTCATCCGCTGCTTGCCCTCCTTCTGCTTTTCGAGCAGCTTGCGCTTGCGGCTGATGTCGCCACCGTAGCACTTGGCCAGCACGTTCTTGCGCATCGCCCGCACCGATTCGCGGGCGATCACGTTGGAGCCGATCGCGGCCTGGATCGGGATCTCGAACATCTGGCGCGGGATCAGCGCCTTGAGCCGCTCGGTCAGGGCCCGACCGGTCGACTGCGCCCGGTCGTGGTGGACGATCAGCGACAGCGCGTCGACCGGCTCGCCGTTGACCAGGATGTCGACCTTGGCGAGGTTTGCCGGCCGGTAGCCGAGCTCCTCGTAGTCCATCGAGGCGTAGCCCTGGCTGCGGCTCTTGAGCTTGTCGAAGTAGTCCACGATCAGCTCCGCCAGGGGCATCTCGAAGTGGAGCACGACCCGAGTCGGGTCCAGGTACTCCATGGTCATGAAGTCACCGCGCCGGTTGGTCGACAGCTCCATCAGGGGACCGATGTACTGGCTCGGCGTGACTACGCTGAGCTTGACCCATGGCTCCTCGATCACCTCGATGTCGGTCGGGTTGGGCAGGAGGGCGGGATTGTCGATGGCAACCCGGCCCCGGCTCATGGTCAGGACGACGTGGTACTCGACCGACGGCGCCGAGGCGATCAGCTCGAGGTCGAACTCGCGCTCGAGGCGCTCCTGGACGATTTCCATGTGGAGCAGGCCCAGGAAACCGCAGCGGAAGCCGAATCCGAGCGCGACCGAGCTCTCGGGCTCGTAGGTGAACGACGCATCGTTGAGATGCAGCTTCTCGATCGCCTCACGCAGGAGCGGGTAGTCCTCCCCGCTCAATGGGTAGATCCCGGCGAAGACGAGGCTCTTGGCCTCCTGGTAACCGGGCAGCGGCGCCGCGGCCGGCCGCCCGACAGTCGTGACGGTGTCACCGACCTGTGCGTCGCGGGCGCTCTTGAGCCCGGTGGCCACGTAGCCGACCTCGCCGGCCATGAGCTGACGAACCGGGACGAGCTGCGGTCGGAAGACGCCGATCTCGAGCGGGTCGGCCTCGACGCCGCTGGCCATCAGCCGAACCGGGTCGCCGAGCCGGAGCGTGCCCTGGGCCAGCCGGACGTAAACGACCACGCCCTTGTAGGCGTCATAGTGACTGTCGAAGATAAGGCCCTGGAGGGGCTCGGCTGGGTCGCCCCTTGGTGCCGGAATGCGGGCCACGATGGCCTCGAGGATCTCGGGCACGCCGGTCCCGTCCTTGGCCGAGGCCAGGATCACCTCCTCGCGCGGGATCGCCAGCACGCTCTCCAGCTCATCCATGATCGTCTCGGGATCAGCCGACGGCAGGTCGATCTTGTTGAGGACCGGGATGAGGGTGAGCCCCTCGCGCATGGCCAGGTGGACGTTGACCAACGTCTGGGCCTCGATCCCCTGGCTGGCATCGACGACCAGGATCGCGCCCTCGCAGGCCTGCAGGCTGTGGCTCACCTCGTAGGCGAAGTCAACGTGCCCTGGCGTGTCGATCAGGTTGAGGCCGTAGATCAGGCCGTCGTGGGCCCTGTACTCGAGGCGCACGGCGCGGGCCTTGATCGTGATCCCCTTTTCGCGCTCCAGGTCCATCGAATCGAGGACCTGGCTGGTCATCTGGCGGGCATCGATCGTGTGGGTCAGCTCCAACAGCCGGTCGGCGAGCGTGGACTTCCCATGGTCGATGTGGGCAATGATGCTGAAGTTGCGCAGGCGTTCCTGGGGGATGGTCACGGGCGGGGAGTGTAGCCGGGACGACGCGGCCTTTGCGGAGCTGCCTCCGCGCCATACTGCGTGACTACGCCGATCGCTGGAAGGAGTGATCAATGTCGCTGCCGCCGAAGGAAGGCTGACTCCTTGAAAGGCTGACTCCTTACAAGCACCGGGCTCAGGCCTGTAGCGCCGCCAGCCCGCCGACCCCGATCGCAATGATGACCAAGCCCACGACCTGGACCCGGCTGAGACGCTCGCCAAAGAACAGGAACGCCACGAGCGCGGCAATGCCCGCGAACTGTGAAGCGATCACTGACGTCACGGCGGCGCTCTCGCGGGCGCCCACCACGAAGGTCGCCGCGCCGGCAACCTCGGCCACCCCGACGATGAGGACGATGGGAAATGCGAGCCGGGTGATTCGAAGTCGACCGGCCACCATGAGCGGGACGCTGACGCCGAGCACCCCGGCCAGCCGGGCCGGCAGGATGGCCCAGGCGATCGGCAGCTCGGCGGCGATCCGGCTCGTCGCGTAGAGGGTGATCCCGAACAGCAGCGCTCCTCCGATGGCGAACGCAACGGTCGCCGCGGTGCTCGCTCCGGTGGCCTGCGGCCCAGCGACATGGACGGCGCGATTGCCCGGCCGCTCCAGGGCTGCCAGTACGACCCCCAGTGCAATGATCGTGAGCAGGACGGCCGCCCCAGCGGTCACCGGGTCGCCGGCGAGGATCGCCAAGGTCGCCGCGATCGCGCCTTCGGTTGAGACAATCGGCGCGACGAGCGCGACCTTGCCGCGACGGAGCGCGCTGTAGACGAGCAGCAGGCCGGCGGTGTTGGCCACGCCTGCGACGGCCAGGTGGAGCAGCTCGAATTCGGAGACGGAGACCGGGGCGCCGGCCAGGATCAACACTGGTGCCGAGGCAACCAGTCCAACGAGCATGACCCAGCCCAGGGTCGACCATGCGCCGATCAGCCGGGCGCTCCGTGCTGACCCCAACAGGGTGGTCGCCCAAAGCGCGGCCGTAGCCAGGCCGCAGACCAATGCAATCACGCGGCCAAGTCTGGGGCCGGCACCAGGGCGTCGCATGACCGCTGACCGTTCCGGCGACCCGTGCTGCTGGCAGCAGCAAATCCGGGGAGAGGACGGTACAAGGCCGGCCCTGACGACCCAGTGTGGGCCGCCCAGCTGCGCGAGTGGTCCACGGATCGACCGTCCGACGAACATCGGCCGGCTCGAACCTGATCACGACGCCGTCCGCCGTCGGTTGGCGCAGCTGTATACCGATCAACGGCCGACCCCGGCGCGGCGGGCCTGCTCGGTGTCGGCCCGGCCGCCGCTTCGTCGGATCGTCGATGGCTGGACCAGCCGGCTGACAGAGCGCGGGCGGCATGCGGGCCGAGGCGGGCCGGGGCTGCGAAGGAGGTCCAGCACAGACGTTGGGATGCTTACGAGCAATGACACCTGGCTGGTTGCATTCGAGCACCTCTGGTACCATCCGACTTCGCGCCCGGCATCCGAATCGTGCCGCGCGCTGATCTGTACCCACCTTCAAGCTGAGGTTTGCCCACGTGGCCAAGACGCCCCGCACCTGGACCGGCGCTCGTACGCCGTCGGGACTCAAGCGCGTCCGTCAGGCCCAGAGCCGCCACGAGGTCCTCCAGCCTCGGCGCAGCGCCGCCAAGACGTTCGTCGCCAAAGCCCTGGCCGCAGCAGCGCAGCCGGCCGACTCGTCGATCGATCCGGTCGCCGCCCTGGCCGAAGCGCTGAGCGCGCTCGACCGAGCCGCCAAGGCTGGCGCGATTCACCCCAACGCGGCCGCACGCCGCAAGTCGCGCCTCACGATCAAGGTCAACGCCGCGATGGCCGGTTCCGCCCTCCAGGCTGGCGGGCGGGTGGTCAAGACCACGGGCAAGGCCGCGGCAGCGAAGGCCGCCAAGGCGCGCATCGCGGCTGGCAAGGCGGGCAAGGCCAAGGGCGCCCAGACCGCTGCAGGCAAGGCCCGAGCCGCCCTGAGCAAGACCGCCCGCGCCGAAGCCGCCGCCGCCGCCAAGGCCGCGGCGGAGTCGGCAGCGGCAAGCGTCGAGGTGGCAACGACCAAGGTGATCAGCCGACCGGCGGCCGCCAGGACCAGGGCGACACCACGCAAGGTCGCCACGCCCGCGAAATCAGCCAAGGCCACTGCCAAGACGGCATCCAAGGCAGCGCCGAAGCCAAGAAAGGCCCCGGCGAAGGGCTAGCCAGGGGAAGCCGCGATCGGCTCGGGCGCCATGGGCTTCGGTCGGAAGACGCCGTAGAGACCCGCTCCGCCCAACCCACCGAGCGCCGTGAGGATCAGGACCGTGCCCGAGCTGCCGGCCTGCTCGCCCCAGTAGAACCCGGTGAACGAGGCCGCGTCGGTCACACTGGCACCCGCGAGCTGGGCGCCCTTGCCGGCCTCGAGATAGCGGCGGTAGACGCACTCGGCCCCCGCCGAGCAGCTGAGGGAACCACCCTGGCCTGGATCTCGGTAGCCGTTGTCGGCGTAGAAGAAGAGAGCCTTGATCGCGAGGAGGAGTGCGGCGGCCGTCAGGCCTGTCACGATCCCGGCGAAGATCCCGTTGGCCAGGATCCGGCTCCACGGCCCGGCCCGCCGGTTGGAACGCTGATTGGCGTAGTAGCCGATCAGCAAGCCCGATGGCAGGGCCAGCAACCAGATGATCCACTCGATCGGGATGAACAGCATGAAGCTGACGACGATGGTGACGGCCATGCCGATCCCGACATAGGCCGCCCCGATCGCGCCTCGATCGACCAGCCGGCTCACGACCCGGCCAGCGCCGACCGGCCCGGATAGCGCGCCGTGTCGCCCAGCTCGCCCTCGATCCGGAGCAAGCGGTTGTACTTGGCGACCCGCTCGGACCGCGACGGCGCGCCGGTCTTGATCTGGCCCGTACCCATGGCCACGACCAGGTCGGCGATCGTGGTGTCTTCCGTCTCACCCGAACGGTGGCTGACCATCGCCGTCCATCCGGCGCTGCGGGCGAGGGCGATCGCGTCAATCGTCTCTGACAGCGTGCCGATCTGGTTGAGCTTGATCAGCACCGAGTTCATGGCGTCCTCGGCGATCCCGCGGGCGATGAACAAGGGATTGGTGACCAGGATGTCGTCGCCGACCAGCTGGACCCGGGAACCAAGGCGTGCGTTGAGCTCACGCCAGCCAGTCCAGTCCTCCTCGCCCAGGCCGTCCTCGAGCGAGACAATCGGGTAGGCCCCAATCCAGCGCTCCCACATGTCGATCAGCTCGCCCGAGTCGAGCGTTCGGCCTTCGCGCTCCAGGCGATACTGGCCGGTAACGCCCTCGACACCGGTTCCCTCGACCAGGATGGAGCTGGTCGCCGGGTCCAGCGCGAGCGCCACATCCTCGCCCGGTCGGTAGCCGGCGCGTTCGATCGCGCGTAGGATGACCTCGATCGCACTCTCGTTGGTGGGCAGACTTGGGGCAAATCCGCCTTCGTCGCCCTGACCTGTCGCATGGCCGCCTTCGTGCAGGATCGATCGCAGCGCAGCGAAGACCTCCGCGCCGGCGCGAAGCGCCTCGGCGAACGTCACGGCCCCGACCGGCGCGACCATGAACTCCTGGAAGTCGGTCGAGTCGCTGGCGTGCTTGCCGCCGTTGAGGATGTTGAAGAACGGAACCGGCATGGTCCGTGCCCCGGCTCCGCCGAGATACCGATACAACGGCATGTCGTGGTGCGCCGATGCAGCGTGGGCGCAGGCGAGTGAAACGCCGAGGATGGCATTCGCGCCGAGCTTCCCCTTGTTCGGTGACCCGTCCAGCTCGCACAGCAGGGCATCGATCCCGACCTGGTCCGTCGCATCGAGCCCGACCAGTGCCGGCGCGATCGTCTCGGTCACGTTGGCCACGGCCAGCCGGACGCCCTTGCCGCCGAAGCGGGCCGGGTCGCCGTCGCGCAGCTCAACCGCCTCGCTGGCACCGGTCGACGCACCGGACGGCACCGCCGCGCGCCCGACCGAGCCGTCGGCGAGCACGACATCCACCTCGACCGTTGGATTCCCGCGCGAGTCCAGGATCTCGCGCGCGTCGACGATCTCGATTCCGCTGCTCATGCTCCTGCCGTCACCGGCGGACGGTCGGGCAGCACGGTCACGCCCGGCAGCTCGCGACCCTCGAGGAATTCAAGCGATGCGCCACCGCCGGTCGAGATGTGGGTCATCCGATCGGCGAGGCCCTGCTGGGTCACGGCTGCCACCGAGTCGCCACCGCCGACAACCACGGTGGCGCCCTTGTCGGCGCGGTCGGCCAGCATCTGGGCGACGGCCTTTGTGCCGTGGGCGAATGACGGGATCTCGAAGACACCGAGCGGCCCGTTCCAGAACACGGTCTGAACATCCGACAGCGCGTCGACCATCAGGTCCTGGCTGGCCTTGCCAAGGTCCACGATGTGCCAGGAAGCCGGGATCTTCTCGGCTGGCAGGGTCTTGTATTCGGTTCCGCGGGTGACCTCCTTGGACGATCACATCGACCGGCAGGACGACCCGAACACCATTCGCCTCGGCCGTAGCCAGGATCCGCCGGGCGTCCTCCACCCGATCCGGTTCGGCCAGGCTCTTGCCCACGGCCTTGCCCTGGGCCAGCAGGAAGGTGTTAGCCATCCCGCCCCCTAGCACCAGCATGTCCACCTTGGTCAACAGATGGTCGATCACCTTGATCTTGTCCGAGACCTTGGCCCCGCCGAGGATCGCCGCGTACGGTCGCTCCGGCGACTCGAGCAACCGGGACAGCATCTCAATCTCGCGCTCCATGAGCAACCCGGCGTAGGACGGCAGGAGCCGGGCGATCCCGACGGTCGAGGCGTGTGCCCGATGGGCCGTCCCGAAGGCGTCGTTGACGAAGATGTCGGCATACGACGCCAGGGTCGCGGCGAAGGCCGGATCGTTGTTCTCCTCCGCGGCATGGAACCGCAGGTTTTCCAGCATGAGCACTTCGCCCGCACGAAGGCGCCGGATCGCATCCTCCGTGCCCACGCCCAACGCATCGCCGGTGACCGGGACGTTGCGACGCAGCAGCTGGGTCAGGCGCTCACCGACGGGGCGAAGGCGGAGCCCGTCCTGGACCTTGCCGTCAGGTCGGCCCAGGTGGCTGATCAGGATGACCCGGGCACCGGCCTGGAGCAGGGTCGAGATGGTGGGGATGGCAGCCCTGATCCGCGAGTCGTCGGTCACCCTGCCATCGGCCAGCGGGACGTTGAAATCGACCCGGACGAGGACCCGCTTGCCGGCGACGTCGGCGTCGCGAATGGTCAGCTTGTTCATGCTGGCGCTCTGACGGCGGCGGTCAGTCGCGTCGCCACGTAGGCGATGAGATCGGCGACCCGGCAGCTATAACCCCATTCGTTGTCGTACCAGGCGATGACCTTGACCATCGTGCCGCCCAGGACCATGGTCGACTCGGCGTCGATGATCGAGCTCCGACTGTCGCCCTTGAAGTCCGTCGACACGAGTGGCTCGTCGGAAACGCCCAGGATGCCATCCAGCGGGCCGGCCGCGGCCGTGCGGAACGCGTCGTTTAGCTCCTCGACCGACGTCGGCCGGCGCACATCCGCGGTGAAGTCAACGATGCTGACGGTCGGGGTCGGCACGCGCAGGCTGAAGCCGTCGAACTTGCCCTTGAGGTCTGGGATGACCAGCGCGAGCGCCTTGGCGGCACCCGTCGTGGTCGGGATGATGTTCTGGCCGGCCGAGCGCGCGCGGCGCGGGTCCTTGTGGGCGACATCGAGGATGCGCTGGTCGTTGGTGTAGCTGTGGATCGTGTTCATCAGCCCGCGTTCGATGGTCAGGAGGTCGTGCACCACCTTGGCCGCCGGGGCGAGACAGTTGGTGGTGCAGCTGGCGTTGCTGATGATGTGGTGCGCGGCAGGATCGTAGCGCTCCTCGTTGACCCCCAGGACGATCGTGATGTCCTCGTTGCTGGCCGGGGCGCTGATGATCACCTTCTTCGCGCCGGCGTCGAGGTGCGCCCTGGCCTTCGTCGCGTCAGTGAAGATGCCGGTGCTCTCCAGCACGATATCGACCCCAAGGTCGGCCCACGGCAAGGCAGCCGGATCCTTTTCGGCCAGGATCCTGATCTCGCGACCGTCGATGATGATCGAGCGGTCGCCGGCTCGGACGTCGCCTGGGTACGCGCCGTAGGTCGAATCGTGCTTGAACAGGTGCGCGTTCATCTCGGCGTCGACCAGGTCGTTGACCGCGACCACCTCAACGTCCGGGGCACGCTCGATGAGCGCCTTGAGCGACTGGCGGCCGATCCGGCCGAAGCCGTTGATGCCGACGCGCGTGGCCATGATGCGAGACCTCCTGGGGCTGGCTGGCGTCAGGCCGGTGGACCGGACGTGTAGTGAAGGGCATGAAAGGAACGGAACTGCTGACACGCTGGCGCCGATTGCCAGGGCGGGTCCCACCCGGGTCGTGCTCGGGGCACGCGATCGGGGATGCCTGGCCATTCTAGCAAAGGGTCAACCGCCACCCCGCCTCGCTCGGCCCGGATATGACGAGGCCTCCGCCGAACCGGCGGAGGCCTCGCCCTAACGGATCGTCGGATCAGCCGCCGATGCGGAACACCTTTCCGCCACAGACCGGGCAGGTTCCCTGGATCGCCGGCTTGCCATTCTTCATGGTGATCTGCTGGGCGTTCTGAATCTCGACCTTCTTCTTGTCCTTGACGCAATAGGCCTCGGCCATGGGGCTCCTCCAAGACTGTCGTGATGCGTCGCGGGAACCCACGTCCCGCATCCGCTCAGCGGTGCCTGACTAGACCGCGTGCTTCCAGAGCGACGGCCGCCAGCGGTCCGTCTGTGCTTCTCGTTTGCGTGCATCCATTTCGGCGAGAACGAGCAGGCTTTCCAGGCCGGTCTCGACACAGGCCGCCTCGGCCACGTCCTTGCCTTCGCCGCTGACGAAGTCGCCGGTCGTCCGGTTGGCGTACACCGCACAGACGACGCCGGCTCGGCAGCGGGCGAGAGACGCGAGGACGAGGAGAGCCGACGCCTCCATCTCGAAGTTCATGACGCGCTGGCGCGCCATGTCCTCCGCGAGGTCAGGGTAGCGGATGGGCAACTGCGGGATGGGTCGCCCTTGCGCCCCGAAGAATCCCGGAGCCGTCGCCGTGACCCCGACGTGATACCGATGGCCGAGTCGTTCCGCGGCCTCGATGAGGGCCACGACCGCCTCGTAGTCGGCGACCGCCGGATACCCATCGTGGACGAAGAAGCTCGTCGTCGATTCGAGCCGGACGGCACCGGTGGTGATCACCAGGTCGCCCAGGCTCATTTCCGGCTGGAGCGCCCCGCATGAACCGACCCGGATGAAGGTCGGCCGTTCCGTGATGGCGAGGATCTCGGCCACCACGATCTCGACGTTGTCGGTGCCGATGCCGGTCGAGACAACCGACATCCGACGACCTCCAAACTGGCCGGTGACCGTAGCGAACTCCCGGTGCCGACGCTCGAGCTCGATCGATTCGAAACGCGAGGCGATCCGCGGAGTCCGATCGGGGTCACCGGGGAGGAGGATGTACTCGGCCAGTTCGCCTGGAACGAGACCGATGTGGTACTGCCGTTCTCCGGACGGGATCGCGATCCTGCGATCCAACGGGGTTTCGACGCGGTGATCCGCGTTCGGCAAGGACCCATCCCTCGCTCAGGTGCGATGCTTCGCAA
>JBKKDW010000255.1:0-14945 GCA_046708025.1 Candidatus Limnocylindrales bacterium | reverse complement strand
GGAGCTCACCTGGGAGTCGGTTGCGCCGGAGGATTCCGCGATCGCCCGCGGAGGGCTTTCGTCGGGCGATCCGTTCGGCTGGCGCGAGCCGGTCCTGCCCGCCGGTCGTGCCGGGCGCCTGGCCGAGGCGATCGCGGCCTGGCGCGCTGACGGTGCCCGGATCGTAGTGGCCTCCGACCAGGCCCCGCGCCTGGCCGACCTGCTCGGCGAGTCCGGCCATCCGGTGGCGGTCGTCGGTCGGGTGGGGGAGGCGCCGCCGATCGGGGCCGTCGCCCTCGTCGAGCGCAGCCTCAACGGCGGGTTCATCGGTGGCCCGGATGGCCTGGCCTTCGTCACCGATCGCGAGCTCTTTGGCACGGTCCGGGTTCGCCGGCCGCGCGCCCTGCGCCGAGTCGTGCCACGCGACATCCTGGAGCGCCTCACCGCGGGCGATCTGGTCGTCCATATCGATCACGGCGTCGCCCGCTACGAGGCGATGGTCCGTCGCGGTGCCAGCGGCGAGGAACGCGACTACCTGGAGCTGTCGTTCGCCGGCGGCGATCGGATCTTCGTGCCAGTTGAGCAGATCGGCCGGGTGACCCGCTATTCGGGCGGCGAACGTCCGGCAATCTCCAGGCTCGGCGGTACCGAGTGGCTCCGAGCCAAGCAGCGCGTGCGCAAGGCGGTCGACGAGCTCGCCGAGGACTTGCTGGCGCTGTATGCGGTCCGAGCCGCGGCGCGCGGCCACGCCTTCGGCGATGACACGCCCTGGCAGGCCGAGATGGAGGCGTCCTTCCCGTACGAAGAGACGCTCGATCAGCTGCGGGCCGCCCTGGAGGTGAAGGCGGATATGGAGCTGACCCGGCCGATGGACCGGCTGGTCGTTGGCGACGTCGGCTACGGCAAGACCGAGGTTGCCCTGCGGGCCGCGTTCAAGGCGATCCAGGACGGCAAGCAGGTCGCGGTGCTCGTCCCGACGACGGTGCTGGCGGCCCAGCATCACTCGACCTTCTCGCAACGTTTCGCGGCGTTCCCGCTCGAGGTGCGCCTGCTGTCCCGCTTCGTGGGGCACCGAGCCCAGTCGGCGACCATCGCGGGCCTGGCCGACGGGACCGTGGATCTCGTGGTGGGGACCCATCGGCTGCTGTCCAGGGACGTTAGCTTTAAGGATCTCGGGTTGGTGGTGGTCGACGAGGAGCAGCGCTTCGGAGTTGCCGCCAAGGAGCGCCTCAAGCAGCTCAAGCGCGAGGTCGACGTGCTGACCCTGTCGGCGACACCCATCCCGAGAACGCTGAACCTGGCCCTCGCCGGCATCCGCGATCTGTCGGTCATTGAGACGCCGCCAGAGGACCGCCTGCCCATTCAGACCCGCGTCGCTGAGGCATCGGCCGGATTGGTCCGCGACGCCATCCTGCGCGAGCTCGACCGAGGCGGGCAGGTCTTCTACGTCCACAACCGGGTCGAAACGATCGAGGCGCAGGCCGAGCAACTCCGCCGGATGCTGCCGGGCGTGCGCCTGGTGGTGGGGCACGGCCAGATGGCCGAAGGCGCGCTCGAGAAGGTCATGATCACGTTTGCGGACGGCGCCGCAGATGTGCTGGTCTGCACCACGATCATCGAATCGGGGCTGGACATCCCGAACGCCAACACGATCGTCATCGATCGCGCCGATACGCTCGGGCTCGCCCAGCTCTACCAGCTTCGCGGGCGAGTCGGGCGGAGCAGCCGGCGAGCCTACGCGTACCTGCTCTATCGACGCCGCGAACGCCTCAGTGACGAGGCCCGCAAGCGGCTTCAGGCCATCTTCAACGCGTCGGAACTGGGTGCCGGCTTCCAGATCGCGCTGTCCGACCTGGAGATCAGGGGCGCCGGCAACATCCTCGGTGGCGAGCAGTCCGGGCACATGGCCGCGGTCGGCTTCGACCTCTACACGCGATTGCTGGCCGAGGCGGTCGAGTCGCGCAAGGCGACGATGGAAGGCCGGGCGCCGATCATGGAACGACCATCGGCCGTGGTCGACCTGCCGATCGAGGCCCATCTGCCGACGGAGTACGTCCCGGACGAGGCCCAGAAGCTGGAGCTCTACCGTCGGCTGGCCCGGGCGCGTAGCGCCGACGACATGGCCGCCTTCCGCCAGGAGGTGCAGGACCGCTTCGGTGCCATGCCCGCGCCGGTGGCTCGGCTGGTCGAGGTCGCCGAGCTGCGGCTGGCGGCCGAGGCGGCCGGCGTAGCCTCGATCTCGCGCGAGGAGGGCTGGCTGGTCGTTCGCTTCGGGACCGGGCTCGACCGGGCGACCGCCATGCGCCTGCTGGCGGGTCCGAGCCTGCCAGGTGTTCGTCCCGGCGACGTCGCCTTTGCCAGCAACCAGGTTCGGTTCCGCCTGCCGCGGGATACCGCCAGGGGCTGGGCGCTGACCCAGGCGGTCGTGGCGCGGCTCACCGCCACGGCATGAGCACGAGCCTGTGGTCGCCCCAACGGCGATCCCTGACGATCGGCCTCGTCCTGACCATCACCCTGGTCGCATTCGAGGCACTGGCGATCTCCACGGTCATGCCAACCGTCGCCCGGGAGCTCGGCGGCCTGGAACTCTACGGCTGGGTCTTCTCGGCGTTCTTCCTCGGCTCGCTCATCGGCATCGTGGTGGTCGGCGGCGCGGTCGACCGGCGTGGACTGGCCCTGCCGTTCGCCGCCGGGCTGGGTCTGTTCGCGATCGGCTTGCTGGTGGGCGGTCTGGCCCCGTCGATGGTGGTCCTGGTCGCGGGCCGCTTCGTGCAGGGCCTTGGCGCCGGCACGATTCCGCCAATCGCCTACGTCGCGATCGGCCGAAGCCTGCCCGAATCGCTGCGACCGCGGATGTTCGCGACGCTCTCGACCGCCTGGATCCTGCCCGGCGTGCTGGGCCCGGCCATCGCCGCGACGATCGGCGAGTCGATCGGCTGGCGTTTCGTGTTCCTCGGCTTGCTTCCCCTGATCGGCCTATCCGGCGTCCTCACCCTGGGCGCCCTCCGTGCGGTCGTCGCTGCGCCGGCCAACGTTGCCGCCGAGTCCGGTTCGGCCGCCGCCAGTCGGGCCCGCCTGCCGCTCGCGATCGTGGTGGCGCTGGGCGCCGGTGTTACAACCCTGGGCCTGAGCTCCGGCCAGCCGCTCCCGACCGTGGCCCTCGTTGGCATCGGCGTGCCTGTCGTGATCTACGCGCTCGGCCGTCTGACCCCGGCCGGAACGCTGCGCGCCCGCCCGGGCCTGCCCGCGGCAGTCCTGTTACGGGGAGTCCTGACCTTCATGTTCTTCGCGGTCGACGCCTTCGTGCCGCTTGCCCTGGTCGAATGGCGCGGTCTGTCGCTGTTCGAGGCCGGGATCGCCTTGACCGCGGCGACGATCGTCTGGACCGCCGGCTCATGGGTCCAGGCGCGCGCCGCCTCGCGCTGGCCAACCTACCGGTTCGTCCAGGCCGGCTTCGCCATCGCCGTGCTCGGGCTGGCCAGCTTCATGCTTGTCCTGCGCCAGGACGTTTCGTGGCTGATCGCCATTCCCACCTTCGCCCTGGCAGGCTTCGGAATGGGCCTGGCCTATTCGCCGCTGGCATTGATCGTGCTGCGCGAAGCGTCGCCGGTCACCCAGGGCGGTGCCTCGAGCGCCCTGTCGCTGACGGACACGCTGGGCACCGCCCTCGGCACCGGTGTCGCCGGGGCCATCATTGCCGCCAGCATCCGAGGGCAGGGGCAGCCCGGCCCTGGCCTGGCGATCGCCTTTGCCGTGGCCGTCGCGGTGGGCATCGGCGGCCTGCTGTTGACCGGCCGGCTGCACACCCGCCCGGGCATGGGTCTGGCGGGCGGGCGCCTGGGGTAGACTTCGGGGCGCCCAGATCGCGCTCACCGGTGCCGCGACGCCGACCATGGAGGTCATAGACAGTGTCTGCCGAGGAGCTGCGCGCGAAGATCCGCGAGGTCCCCGACTTTCCCAAGCCGGGCATCCTGTTCTACGACATCACGACCCTGCTCAAGGACCCAGTGGCCTATCGCGAGTCGATTGACCTGATGCTCGCGCCGTACGCCGGCGAGCGGATCGACATCGTCGTCGGCATGGAGTCCCGCGGCTTCATCTTCAGTGCCCCGATGGCCTACCAGCTGAACGCCGGGCTCGTCCCCGTGCGCAAGCTCGGCAAGCTCCCGGCCGAGACGATCACCGTCGAGTACGCCCTCGAGTACGGCTCCAACACGCTCGAGATCCACCGCGACGCGATCCAGCCCGGGCAGAAGGTCCTGATCGTCGATGACCTGCTGGCGACGGGGGGCACGGTCCACGGGACCATCGAGCTGATCGAGCGGCTGAAGGGCGAAGTGGTTGGCCTGGCCTTCCTCGTCGAGCTCGACTTCCTGAAGGGTCGCGACAAACTGGAGGACCGACGAGTCACGAGCGTCATCCAGTACTGATCCGTCAACGGAAACGGACGCCCCACGGACCCGAGGCTACGCCATTGACCGACGCACCCGACGATCCCGGCACGACCGACCTCGGACGCCGGAAGTTCTTTCGGACCTTCGCCGGCGAGTTGCTCCAGACGGCGGCGACCGTGGCCGGCGCGGCGCAGGCGCTCCAGCGCGCCTCGGCCGAGGCGGCAAGTTCGCTGCTCGACCCGGAGGCCGCCGTGACTCGCCTCGATTCCGACCCGGAAGGCGACCGCGCCATCGGCCCCACCGGCTTTCGGACGGCCTTCCGCGAGGATGCCGGGGTCCTCTATCTGATCGATCAGCGCCGCCTGCCAGATGCCCTGGTCGAGCATCCCTGCCGGTCCGCCGGCGAGGTGGCCCACGCCATCCGCGAGATGATCGTCCGGGGCGCCCCGGCGATCGGCCAGGCCGCCGGGATCGGGCTGGCCCTCACGGCCGATCGGATCCGCGCCTCCCGGCCGTACGCTCGACGCGCGACCCTGCGCGGCTCGGCCAACGCGCTGATCAACGCCCGACCGACGGCGGTCAATCTGCGCTGGGCGATCGAGCGCCTGATGGCCCGCTACACCGAGATCGGCGAGCTGTCCGAGGACGGCGACGCCATCGCTGACGCGATCCGGTCCGAGGCAGATGCGATCGTCCTGGAGGCGACAACCGACCACGGGCGGCTGGCGAGCTTCGGCCTCGAGATCCTGCCGGCGCCCGACGATCGGCCGGTCCGGATCCTGACCCATTGCAATACCGGGCCACTCGCCTGCGGCCAGTTTGGGACGGCGCTGGGGGTTGTCCAGGCGGCCTATCACGCCGAGCGAGCGGTCCATGTCTGGGTCGATGAGACCCGCCCGTACCTCCAGGGGGCGCGACTGACGACCTGGGAGCTCGCCCAGGCGGGCGTCCCGCACGCGCTCATCCCGGATGTGGCCGCCGGTCACCTGATGGCCCGGGGTGAGGTCGATGTCATCCTGGTCGGCGGCGACCGCGTCGCGGCCAACGGCGACACGGCCAACAAGGTGGGGACCTACACCCTGGCCGTCCTCGCCGCCCGCCACGGCATCCCGTTCTACGTCTGCGCCCCGACCAGCTCGGTGGATCTGGCGACGCCCGATGGGTCGAGCATCGTCATCGAGGAGCGCCCGCCGGACGAGGTGCTCGAGATCCGCGGCATTCGCATCGCGCCGTCCGGAACGCCGGTCCGCAACCCGGCCTTCGACGTGACCCCGGCCGAGCTGATCAGCGGCATCGTCACCGAGGAGGGAATCATCCGCGCGCCGTTCGAAGCCGGCCTGCGCGAAGCCACCGGGACGGCTCGGGCACGTTGGGCCGCCGGCCGACACCTGGTCGCCGCGCTGGTGCCGGCGGGGAGTGCCTGATGGCGTCGGTCGCGCTGGGCCGTCGCGACGCGATCGTGGCGCGGGCCACTATGGATCGGGCGATGCTGCGGGCCTTCCTCGAGCAGGACCGAATCTATGCGGCCTACGCCATCTGCGACCTGGAGGAACGCGAATTCGCTCGGACTCGGTGGGGCCTGGCCTGGGAGGGCGACGCTCCGATCGCCCTCGTCCTCGAATACAACGGGCCAACTCCGCAGCCACTGTTCGTGATGGGCCGGCCCGACGGGATCGAGGTCATCCTGCGCGATCTGATTCACCCGCGCGTTGCCTATGTTGCGGTGCCGCCTGCCATCCTGCCGGCGATCGAGACCGCCTATCGTGCGGGCCCGGGGCCGGCGATGGTCCGGATGTGGGTCGACCAGGCGCGGTTCCGGCCGTATCCGGCCACCGTCCAGCGCATCATGCCGGTCGAGATCGCCGACCTGAACCGGCTCTACCAGCTCGGCTTCGCCGCCTGGCTCCCGGCGGCCACGGTCGGTGACGGGGTCTACTTCGGCATGCGCGTCAACGGTCAGCTGGTAGCGGCTGCCGGTACCCATGTCATCAGCCGGAGCGCGCACCTGGCCGTCGTCGGGAACGTGCTCACCCAGGTCGACTTCCGTGGCCGAGGCTTCGCCGCGGCGGTCACGGGTGCCGTGACTGCGGAACTCCTGCGGACCTGCGATCAGGTGGTGCTCAATGTCCGGGCCGACAATTCGCCCGCCCTCAACGTCTATCGCCGGCTCGGCTACGTCGAGCATCTGCGCTTCGAGGAGCGAATCGTCCATCGCCTCGGGTCGCCGTGGCCGGACCTCGCGGCGCCATTCCGGCGCCTGTTCAGCCACAAGGAGATCGATCCCAGATGACCACCACGACGGACCCGGCTCACGACGTCACGGACCTCGGTCTCGCCTCGGAAGGCGTCCGGCGGATCGAGTGGGCGGAGCGGGAGATGCCGGTCCTGCGCCTCATCCGCGAACGATTCGAACGCGAGCGGCCCCTCGCGGGGTTGCGCGTCGGGGCGTGTCTGCACGTCACGACCGAGACGGCCAACCTGATGCGGACACTCAAGGCCGGCGGCGCCGAGGTGGTCCTCGCGGCCAGCAACCCGCTCTCGACCAAGGATGACGTGGCGGCCGCGCTGGTCGCCGAGTACGGAATCGCCGTCCACGCCCGGCGCGGCGAGGACCGCGACACGTACTACGCCCACCTGAATGCGGTGGCCGACACCCGGCCGCAGTTGACCATGGACGACGGCTGCGACCTGGTATCGCTCCTCCACACCAGCCGGCGGGACCAGGTCGGGGAGGTGCTGGCTGGCACGGAAGAGACGACGACCGGCGTGATCCGGCTGCGCGCGATGGCCGCCGATGGCGCCCTGGGCTTTCCCGTCATCGCCGTCAACGAGGCCCAGACCAAGCACCTCTTCGACAACCGCTACGGGACCGGCCAGAGCACGCTCGACGGGATCCTGCGGGCGACAAACATCCTGATCGCGGGACGCAACGTCGTCGTCGCCGGGTACGGCTGGGTGGGCAAGGGGATTGCCGCCCGGATGGCCGGCCACGGTGCCCACCTCGCGGTCGTCGAGGTCGACCCCGTCCGGGCCCTCGAAGCCCTGATGGACGGCTTCCAGGTCAAGACGGTCGGCGATGCCGCCGCCTGGGGGGAGCTGTTCATCACCGCGACCGGCAACATCAACGTCTTCCGGCGCGAGCACTTCGAGGCGATGCGCGACGGCGCGATCATGGCCAACTCGGGGCATTTCGATGCCGAGCTGGACCTGGACGCCCTGCGTGCCCTGGCCGAAGGGCACGTTCGGGAGGTTCGTGAGAACGTCCAGGAGTTCGATCTCGGCGGCAAGCGCCTGAACCTCATTGCCGAGGGACGCCTGGTCAACCTTGGTGCCGCCGAGGGTCACCCGGCGGCAGTCATGGACATGAGCTTCGCCAACCAGGCGCTCTCGGCCGAATACGTCGCGCTCCACCATGCCGAGCTGGAGCCGAAGGTTTACGTGGTGCCCGAGGCGATCGACGCCGAGGTTGCCCGCCTGAAGCTGGCCGCCCTTGGGGTGACCCTGGACGCGATGACCGCCGAGCAGCGTGACTACGTCGCGTCCTGGCGACACGGGACTTGACCGAACTTCCAGGACCCGCGCCGACCGTCGCGCCGTTCGGGACCTGGGCATCGCCGATCCGGATCGATGACGTCGTCGGTGACGTCATTGGCCTCGGCGAGCCTTGGCTCGACGGCGACGACACGTACTGGCTGGAAGCCCGTCCGGCCGAGGGAGGCCGGCGGGTGCTGGTCCGCGGCGCAGCGGATGGATCCACCACGGATCTCAGTCCGCCGCCGTTCAACGTCCGAACGCGCGTCCACGAGTACGGCGGCGGATCGTATGTCGTGGCCGATGGGGTAGCGGTTTTCTCGAACTTCAGCGACGGCCGCCTCTACCGGCTCGACCCGGGGGCCGAAGCGCCGGTTGCGATCACGCCCGAGGAACCCTGGCGCTACGCGGATCTGCGCCCGGATCCGGGTCGCCGCCGGATCCTGGTGATTCGCGAGGATCACTCCGGCCCAAACCAGCCGCTGGCCGCCGTCGTCGCGGTGCCCCTCGATGGTGCCGCACCTCCGACCGTCCTCGTCACCGGCCCGGACTTCCTGGCCGCCCCGCGCCTCTCGCCGGATGGCCGGCGGCTGGCCTGGCTGGAATGGGATCACCCGGACATGCCCTGGGACGCGTCGCGGCTGCGGATCGCCCCGGTCGAGGCAGATGGAGGGCTGGGCGATTCCGTGCTCGCAGCCGGTGGACCCGACGAGTCGATCGCCCAACCGGAGTGGTCGGCTGACGGGGTCATCCACTTCGTCTCGGACCGGACCGGCTGGTGGAACCTGTACCGGCTGCGCGATGGGCCAGCACTGGAGGCACTGGCCCCGGCACAGGCCGAGTTCGCCGATCCAGCCTGGATCTTCGGTCGCTCGTCGTACGCATTCGGCCAGGACGGCTCGATCGCGGCGGTGGCTCGTCACGACGGCCGGGACCACCTCGTCCACATCCGGCCCGACGATTTCGTGGGCGAGGTCGAGTCGCCCTACACCGAGTTCGAGGGCTTGTGCGCGGGACGCTCCGGGATCGTGACCGTCGCGGGTTCGCCGGACGAACCCACCGTCGTGGCCCGCCTGGACCCGGCAACACTGGCCGTGTCCGGAATCCTGCGACGGTCAAGCGGGCTCGCGCTCGACCCGGAGGTCATTTCGAAACCGGAGGCGATCGCCTTCCCGACGACCGCCGGGCGGATCGCCCATGCGCTCTACTACCCGCCCTGCAATCCGGGCTTCGGGGGCCCCACCGGCGAGCGCCCGCCCCTTCTGGTGCGGTCGCATGGTGGCCCCACCGCCAGCGCCTCGACATCGCTCGATCTCAGCGACCAGCTCCTGACCAGCCGCGGGATCGCGGTCGTCGACGTGGACTATGGCGGGAGCACCGGCTACGGACGTGACTACCGGCAGGCCCTCGACGGCGCGTGGGGGGTCGTGGACGTTGACGACTGCGTCGCCGCCGCACAGTTCCTGGTGGCTCGCGGTGATGCCGATCCGGCGCGACTGGCGATCGCTGGCGGGAGCGCCGGCGGATATACGACCCTCGCCGCGCTGGCCTTCCGGGACGTCTTCGCGGCCGGCATCAGCCTGTTCGGGGTTGGCGATCTCGAAGCCCTCGCGCTGGACAGCCACAAGTTCGAGTCGCACTACGAGGAGCGCCTGGTCGGCCCATATCCGGAGGCCGCCGAGCTCTACCGGCAGCGGTCGCCGGTCCACTTCCTCGATCAGATCTCCTGCCCGGTCCTGGTCATGCAGGGCCTCGACGACAAGGTCGTCCCGCCGGCGCAGGCCGAGGCGATCGTCGCGGCGCTTGGCGCGGGTGGCATCCCGCACGCCTACCTCGCATTCGAGGGTGAGGGTCACGGATTCCGTGGCGCAGCCGCCATTCGTCGGTCGCTGGAGGCTCAGCTGTCGTTCCTCGGCCAGGTCTTCGGTTTCGAGCCCGCAGACGAGCTCGAGCCGATCGAACTGCCCGGCCTCGCCGAGTGGCGGGCGGGCCGTGCTAGGCTTCGCGGCGGATGAGCATCGTCGACGCCGCCCACTACCTGTTCACGTCCGAATCGGTGACCGAGGGTCACCCGGACAAGATGTGCGACCAGATGTCGGACGCGATCCTGGACGCGATCGTCCGGCAGGATCCCGACGCGCGCGTCGCCTGCGAGACGGCGACCACGACCGGCCTGGTCATGGTCCTGGGCGAGATCTCGACGACCACCTACGTGGACTTCCAGGCGATCGTGCGGGACACGGTCCGCGACATTGGCTACACGCGGGCCGACTACGGCTTCGACTACCTGACCTGCGGCACCCTGGTCTCGGTCAAGGAGCAGTCGCCCGACATTGCCCAGGGCGTCGACAGCGCGCTGGAGGTGCGCGACGATGCCGCACCGGCGTTCGAGCTCGGGGCCGGCGACCAGGGCATGATGTTCGGATTCGCCTGCCGCGAGACGCCCGAGCTGATGCCCCTGCCGATCGCCATGGCCCACCGGATGGCCCGCCGGCTGGCCGAGGTCCGCAAGTCCGGGCAGCTGCCCTACCTCCGTCCCGACGGCAAGACCCAGGTCACTGTCGAGTACGAGTACGGCATTCCCGTCCGGGTCCGGGCCGTGGTCGTATCGGCCCAGCACGACCCCGACGTTCGGATCGAACGCCTCCGATCCGAGATCGTCGAGGCGGTCATTCGGCCGACCATCCCGCCCGAGCTACGGGCGACTGACCCGGTCATGCACGTCAACCCGACCGGGCGCTTCGTGACCGGCGGCCCAATGGGTGATGCCGGCCTGACCGGGCGCAAGATCATCGTCGACAGCTACGGCGGGATGGCCCGCCACGGCGGGGGCGCGTTCAGCGGCAAGGACCCAACCAAGGTCGACCGATCGGCCGCCTATGCCGCGCGCTGGGTGGCCAAGAACGTGGTGGCTGCCGGTCTGGCCGATCGGTTCGAGGTCGAGGTCGCCTACGGGATCGGGATCGCCCGCCCGATCAGCTTCTCGGTCGATTCGTTCGGGACGGGGCGGATCGACGATGCGGCGATCCAGGCCCTGATCGAGCGCCACTTTGACCTGCGGCCGGCGTCGATCATCGCGGCGCTCGACCTGCGTCGCCCGATCTATCGCCAGACCGCGGCCTACGGCCACTTCGGCCGACCCGAGCTCGACCTGCCCTGGGAGCGGACCGACAAGGCGGCCCTGCTGGCCGCCGACGCCGGCCTTCCGGCTTCGAGCGCGGTCGCCTGATCCAAGGATCGGCCCGATCGATGTGGCGGGGCCGGCTCACAGCCCGCGCCGCCGGATCCGTTCGGCGATGAGGATGAGCACGATCGTCCCGATCATCAACAGGACGGCCAGGGCGATGATCACCGGGAGCGCGTTGGCGAACCGCAGCTGTCCGAACAGGTAGACCGGGAAGGTCGGCTCTCGCCCGGCGAGGAACAGGGCCAGCGCGAACTCGTCAAACGACACGGTGAAGCTCGTCAGCCAGGCCGACAAGATCGCCGGAGCGGTGATCGGCAGGACGACGTACCGGAGCGTGCCGGGGTAGCTGGCGCCGAGATCCATCGCCGCGTCCTCCATGAGCGGGTCGAATCCAATGAGGCGCGTGGCCACGATCAGGACCACGTATGGTAAGGCCACGACGGTGTGGGCGATGCCCACGGTCAACAACGAGAGCTCGACCCCGATGGCCCGGAACAGCACGAGCAGGGCGACACCCAGGACGATGAACGGGACGATGAGCGGCAGTGCCGCCAGGCCGATCAGCACGACCCGTGTCCGGAACCGGAACCGGACGATCAGCAGCGCGAGCATCGTGCCCAGGATCGTCGCCCCCGCACTGCTCCCGATCGCCACGATCAGGCTGTTGCGAGCTGAGCGCAGGAGGGCATCGCTCTCGATGAGCCTGGCGTACCAGTCGAGGGTCAACCCTCGAAGGGGAAAGGTCAGCGACGTGTTGGCGTTGACCGAGAACACGAACAGGATGCCGATCGGCAGGTAGAGCAGGACGAGCAGCGCCCCGAAGTAGGCGGGCAGGAACACCGACCTGCGCGTTGGGCGCCGCTCGCCAGCGATGACCGCACGGCCAATCACAGCCGAAGCCACCGGCGGACATCGACGACACCGAGCGCCACGACCACCAGCCCGAGCGTCGCCGCGAGCATGACTACCGATAGGGCGGAGCCGAGCGGCCAGTTGGCCGCCTTGGTGAAGAAGTCCTGGACGATGTTGCCGTACATGCTGCCGGAGCTTCCACCGACCAGCAGTGGCGTGACATACTCGCCGACGGTCGGAATGAACACCAGGAAGAACGCCCCCAGCACACCCGGCAGGCTGAGCGGCAGGGTCACCCGGCGGAACCCGCTGGCCGGCGTCGCGCCCAGGTCCGCAGCGGCCTCAAGCAGCTCCGGTCCGACGCGATGCAAGGCGGCCAGAATGGGCAGCGTGGCGAACGGGATCCAGACGTAGATCAGCGTGACCACCACCGCCCCCCGGTTGTAGAGGAGCGCGTCGAGCGGCGCCGAGATCAGGCCCGCGTACTCGAGCACGGAGTTGATGACCCCTTCCTGGCCGAGCATCAGTTTCCAGGCCATGACCCGCAGCAGGTAGCTGGTCCAGAACGGCACGAGCAGGAGAATCAGGAGGAGCGCCGCGCGCCGTCCGGCACGACGAACCAGGTAGTAGGCGATCGGGTAGGCGAGGACCGTCGCCGCAACCGCGACGCCAAAGGCCATGAGCGCCGACAGGCCGAGCAGGCGCAGGTAGCTGGCGGTTCCGAGGACCGTCTCGTAGTGACGGATCGTGGGCGGGAACGGGTCGAGCAGACCGCCTCGCAGGTCCGGCCGCAGGCTGAACGCGGCCATCAGCGCGAGCGGCACCAACAGGAACAGGCTGAGCCACAGTACGGGCGGCAGGTACAGCCCGAGGAAGACGAAGCGTCGACCGGCCGATCCGGAGGCGACCGGCATTCGCGCCTCGGGCCCCCGCCCGTCGCTCACTGGCTGGCCGACGCGACCGGGTCGGCCATCATCGCTACTGCGCCTTGACCTCCGTCCACATCGCCGTCCAGGCGTCCCGCTGTTCGGCCGTCAGGTTTGGCGTGAAGTTGGTCGTTTCGAGGATCGCCGGGTCGTCGACCGAAAACGCGTCCTTGAGGGTTGGATCGGTGATGCCGGCCATGACGTCGCCGTTGGCGTGGCCGTAGTAGTACAGCGAGACGAGGTTGTTGCCGGTCAGCTCGCCGAGCTTCTGGTCCAGGAACTTGAGGGCCAGGTCGTAGTTTTCCGTGCCCTTGCGGATCCCGTAGACGCCGACCCACGAATTGCGCCCCTCCTTCGGGTTCGCGTAGGCGACCGGGATGCCCTTGCCGAGTAGCGTCGCGTAGGCGCCCTGCCAGGCGTAGGCGACGGAGACCTCGCCGGATTCCATCGCTGCGACGAGATCTGTTTCGGCTGCCCAGTACAGACGGTTGAGGTCGCGCTGGGCGATCCACTCCTGCTTGATCGCCTCGAGCTGGTCGGGGCTGATGTTGGTCTCGTCGTAATCGTGGATGTACGACGAGACGGTCACCGCCCCCGGGCCGTCGTCCCACATCGAGACGGCGCCCTTGAAGGTCGGATCCATGAGCGCCGCCCAGGTGTCGATCTCACCCTGAACCTTGTCCGTCCGGTAGAGGATGGAGGTGAAGCCCCAGTCCCACGGGACGTAGTACTGCTTGCCGTCGATTTGGCCGATGGCCTTGAAACTGTCGGGCACCTTGTCCCAGTTCGTCAGCCTCGAGGTGTCGATCTCCTCTACCAGGCCCTCATCGACGTAGAACTGGAGCCAGCCGGTGTACGGGTGGAAGACGTCGGCCTGGCCGCCGGCCTTGATCTTCCCGTAGATGTCGGCGTCGGACTGTCCAAACTCGAAGCTGACCGTGACATTCGGGTAGGTTGCCCCGAAGTCGGCCCAGAAGTCGGGCTGGTCATACCCCGACCAGTCGAGCACTGTCAGGTTCCCGGTCACCTGGTCGGCCGGGATCTCGGACGCCTGGGGCGACGCCGGCGCGGTCGATGGAGGCGGCGTGGCCGAGGCCTCCGGCGACGGGCTTGGCGACGCGCCCGCGCTACAGGCCGCGACGACCAGGATCAAGGCGGGTACGACCGAAATTCCGAGCGATACGCGGAAACGCGGCTGCAACGTGGTGTCCTCCTCAGGCATGCGCCGACGCACGGCAGCTGCCGGCATCGTAGTGATGTCCAGCGGGCCGGTCAATGCGCTTTGCACGCCCATGCCCCCGGCGTCTGCGCGTCCCTAGAATGGATCGAACATGTATGCCGTGATCATGGCCGGCGGGGGCGGGACGCGGCTCCATCCGCTCAGCCGACCCGAGCGCCCGAAGCCCTTTCTGCCGTTGATCGGCAGCGAGTCGCTGCTCCAGGCCACCGTGGCCCGGCTCGAAGGGGTCACCCGCGATGTGACCGTCGTCACCGACCGCCGATACGAGCGGCTGGTGCGAGCGCAGATTCCCGGCGTGGCGCTGCTGGCGGAGCCGCTCGGACGTAACACGGCTGCCGCGATCGCGCTCGCCGCCCTGGCCATCGATCGGCCCCAGGACGAGGTGATGCTGGTCATGCCGGCCGACCAGACGGTGGGGCAGACCGACCTCTTCGGCGCGGTGCTGCGGGCCGCCGAGCACCTGGCGACGGGCTCCTTTGGCATCGACGATCCGTTGGTCGCCCTGGGCATCCAGGTGGACCGGCCGGCGACCGAATACGGCTACCTGATTCCCGATCTGGAGCGCGGCGAGGACGTCGATGGGCTCCGGGCGTACCCGTTGTTGCGTTTCGAGGAGAAACCCAGGCCCGCCCGGGCCAATGAGCTCGCCGCCCTGGCCGGAACGGCCGGTATCGCCTGGAACGCGGGCATCTTCGTGTGGCGCCGCCGGGCGATCCTGGCCGCCCTGGAACGCTACACCGGCCTCGTCCAGTCACTCGGACCGATGGTCGCGTCCCCCCAGATGCTCGACGGCGCCTACGAGTCGATTCAGAAAGCCGTCTCGATCGACCATGCAG
>JBKKDW010000254.1:0-2796 GCA_046708025.1 Candidatus Limnocylindrales bacterium | reverse complement strand
ATTGAGGCGGCCGACATGTTCCGGCGCGCTCGTGGAAACAATCCGTGCATCGTGACCCTCAGCTGCGAAGGGCAGGAGCATATGACGTTCGTCTGCGAACGTCTAGGGGTCTGTGCGCGATAATCTTTGGATTATCTTCCGATATACTTTCGAACCGATCACCGGAGTGTCTGCGCTGAGGAAGGGGCCGTGAGGGACTCGCTCACCATCCGGGGTGCGATGGTCTACGACGGCTCGGGCGGCGCCGCCTTGGCCGCCGACGTCCTGATCCGCCACGGCCGGATCGAGGCGATCGGCAGCATCGCGCCGCGGCGGTCGGCCAGGCCGTACGACGCGGCGGGCCTTGCCCTGGCACCCGGCTTCATCGACCTTCACTCCCATGCCGACTTCACGTTGCCGGCGTTTCCTGCGGCGATGAACTCGATCAGACAGGGGGTGACCACGGAGGTGGTCGGCAACTGCGGCGACTCACCCGGACCGTTGTCGACGGACCCGGGGCGCGCCCGCGTTCGCCGACTGGAATCGCGAGGGATCGGTCCCGATCTGGCGTGGGATTGGGGAACGATGGCCGAGTATCTGGCCCGACTTGACGCGGCGCGACCGGCGGTGAACTGCGTCCCGCTTGTCGGTCACGCCACCCTCCGGATCGCTGCGATGGGAGTCGACGACCGCCGTGCGACCGACGCCGAGGTCGCGGCGATGCGCGACGGACTACACGAGGCGCTCCAGGCGGGGGCGTGGGGCGTCAGCACCGGCCTCGTCTACCGGCCCGGCACGGCGGCGAGCACCGACGAGATCGTTGCCGTCAGCGAGCCCCTCAGGGCGATCCGCGGTCTCTATGCGACGCATGTCCGCAACGAGGCGGAGGGCCTGATCGAGGCGGTCAGGGAGGCGATCGAGATCGGTCGACGGACGGGCGCCCGTGTCCAGATCTCGCACCTCAAAGCGGCCGGCACGACCAACCGCGGTCTTGTCCGCGACGCCCTCCTCGAGATCGGGGCGGCCAATCGCGATGGGGTCAGCACGCACTGTGACGTCTATCCGTACACCGCGATGGGTACCTACCTCAGTCAGCTCCTGCCGCCCTGGGCCGAGGTGGATGGGGCCGAGGCGATTGCCGCCCGGCTTCGGTCGGATGCCGTCCGGAGACGGATCGCCGAGGAGATCAGGGACGGGATCCCAGGCTGGAACAACTACGTGTCGGCGGCGGGCGGTTGGGATCGCATCCTTATCGCCAGCGTCGCCGACGAACGCCTCCGCCCAATGCAGGGCCGGAGCATCGCCGACCTGGCCCTGGAGGCGGCCGTCGATCCGCTCACGTTCAGCCTGGATCTGCTGATCGAGGATCCACTTGGGACGAACGTCGCGATCTTCCTGATGGCCGATGATGACGTCGATACGGTGATCTCGAGCCGATCCTCGGTCATCGGATCCGACCAGTACGGCGTGACGAGCGACGACGCGTACGTCCATCCGCGTGGTTGGGGCGCGTTCGCTCGGACAATTCGCCGTGCCATCCTGGGCGAGGTCCTCGACCTGCCGACCGCGATCCACAAGATGTCCGGCCTCTCTGCCGCCATCCTCGGCCTGCCGGATCGGGGCCTTGTCCGCCCGGGCTTTGTCGCCGATCTCGTGCTCTTTGACCCGTCGATGGTCCGGGATCGGGCGACGTACGAGCACCCCAATCGCCCGGCCACCGGGATCGATGCTGTCCTTCTTGCAGGTCAGTTCGCGCTCGAGCGGGGCGAGGTCGTCGATCTCGGCCTGGGGAAGGTGATCCGCCGCCCCGACCCGCGCCGAAGCGCAGCCTGACGTGCACGTCGAGGCCGATCTCCGACACCGCATCGCCGTCCTCGGCTCGCCAACTCAGCCGGATGTTTCCTGGACGGCCGCCAACCTCCGCCGGCTGACGGCGATCGGCTTCAACGCCGTCCAGCTCAACATCGCGTGGGGGTCGCGTCCAGCAGACGAGCCGCTCAACCTCGAAGACCTGTTTCCCCAGGCAGACCTCTCGACGGATCAGCTGCCGGCCGGTGGTCACGGACCCGACCCGTCTCCTGAGGCCCTTGCGCGCCGGAGGTCCGATCTGGCATCCCGGATCGCTCTCTGTCGGGATCTCGGGATTCGCTCGATATTCCACTTCGGCGCGCCCTACAACGGCGGCCTCGGCTACGACGACAGGCCGCTGACCCAGTGCATTCTCGACCCGGCCACGCAGCGTCGGTACGTCGAGCTCGTCGGGTGTTTGGCGAGCGAGTTCCCGGGAATCGACGACCTCCTCCTCTACACGTACGACCAGGACGCCTGGATCTGTAGCGAATTCGGCGCCTGCGATCGCTGTCGCGGGATCCCGATCGACCGCCGTGTCGTGCCGTTCGTCAACGCCCTGGCGAGCGCCTGGCAGCGCACGACGCCGTCCGGCCGGCTGTGGTGGGAGCCCTGGGAGCTATCTGCCGGCCAGGTGCTCGCCTCGATCGACGGCCTGGATCCCGAGTCGGTCGGGCTCGCGCTGCACTCAAACGCGGCCGAGGTGATGGTCGCGCTGCCTGTCGACCGGTTCGTCCGGAATGCGGCGCGGCGAGCGGCTCGGCGACGGATCCCGGTCGTCCTCGAGGGGTTTCTCGGGTCGTTGTCGGAGGAGTTGGAATCGTATGGGTGTCTCAGCTTTCCGTTGGCGACGCTTCGTCAGTTGAGAGCGATGGCCGGGGTCGAGGGAGTGGCCGGCGTCAAGGAGTACTACGGACTGAACCCTGGCCGCGAGGATCCGAACCTCGGGGCGACCGAGCTCTTTCTCGC
>JBKKDW010000253.1:0-5575 GCA_046708025.1 Candidatus Limnocylindrales bacterium | reverse complement strand
ACCTGAATCGAAACGGCCGACGCGTTGGCGTCGGCCGTTGTTCGGGTCGAGGAAGCCGTGGATCAGCGCTTGGCGCCATTGGCGTTCGCCGCGGTGGCAAGCTTCTCGCCCGCGGTGACGGTGGTCTGCCAGCTCTCGAGCGCGACCTGCTGGGTCCTGCGGACGATCTCCGACAACTGCTCGACGGCCTGGCGATTGCCCTTGACGCTCAGGTCGAAGAGGCCGAGGCCGGCCTCGATCGCGGCCCTCTGGGCATCGAACGCGGCACGGATGGCGGATTCGCTCTCGGACACCCAGGTGCCGTAGAGGCGTTGGCCGAGCTCGGTGGCAGCGGCGATCTCGGGGGTATGAGCGGTGGTGCTGGACATTTGCATCTCCTGTCGCTAGTATCCACCTGGCGCTAGAAGCGCAACAGGACTAGATGCATGATGCATATAGAACCAACTCCTGTCAACCCCGAGATGAGATCGATGACCGTCAGTCGCCCCACAACTGAACCAGCCGCCTGGCCCCCGCGTGACATGCTCGCGCCGTTCGTTCTGCTCGCCGTCTCCATGCAGCGCGCACACGGGTACGGGATCGAGGAATATCTCCGCGCGCTCGGGTTGTTCGGGATCACGATGAGCACGCTCTACCGCACGCTCCGCCAGATGGAGAAGGACGGCCACCTCGAATCGGCCTGGGAACCTGGGCCGACCGGACCCGCCCGGCGAGTCTATTCGCTGACCGACGCGGGGCGCGCCTGGCTGGATGGGTCGGCGGCCGTGCTCGACGCATATCGTCAGACTATCGATCGGTTCTTCGGTCTATACGCTGGCGGTTCGGTAAGCGCGGCGGCCGCCGCCGACCGCTCGCCCGATCACAAGGAGTAGGACGCGATGGCCAAGCCGGACGAATCGGTCCCGCCCACGGACCCGTTCGAGATGTGGAAACAGCTGTATGACGCCAACGAGAAGGTGTTGAGCACGTCCCTCGCGCGGGCGATGGCCGAGCCGGCGTTCGCCGAGCAGAGCGGCAAGATGCTCGAGACATTCCTGGCGGGCCAGAAGACCGTCCGCGAGAATATGCGCGCGTATCTCGAGACGATCAATGTCCCGACACGTGAGGACATTGCCAGGCTCGGCGAGTTGATCGTCGGCCTCGAGGAAAAGATCGATCAACTCGGCGACCGCCTCGATGGGATCGAGCGCAGGCTCCCGACAGCGCGAGCCAGGAAGGGCTGATGGCGGACCCGGGAGGGGCGCCGTGGGCGCCCGCCGAGGCGGTTTGGGCGTCGAACGACCGGGCCCTCGAGATGGCCCGGGCGATCCTCGGATCGGCGGACGCCCCGGTTGGTCTCACCCCCAAGACCCTCGTCTGGCGGAAGAACAAGGCGCGCCTCTACCGCTATATCCGGACCGAGCCGCCGACCCAGCGAACCCCGGTCTTCCTGGTGCTGCCGCTGATCAACCGGGCCTACATTTTGGATCTCCGCCCGGGCGCGAGCTTCGTGGAGCATCTCCTCCTCGAGGGATTCGACGTCTTTCTCATCGACTGGGGCACGCCCGGTGATGAGGACCAGGCCATCGACCTGACCGCACTGATCACCCGTTACCTCCCGCGCGCTGTCACATCCGCCTGCCGTGCTGCTGCGGTCGACCAGGTCACCGTCCTCGGCTACTGCATCGGGGGCGTCCTGGCGGCGTGCTTCACGGCCCTCAACCCAGCGGTCGTGCGCAACCTCGTCCTGTTCACCGCTCCGATCGACTTCTCGGACGCAGGGCAGTTCGGTCGGATGTCGGCCAAGGCGTTCTTTCCGATCGAGGCACTGGCCGACACATTCCCGATTGTTCCCGGCCATTTCCCGGACATGGGCGCCAAGCTGCTCAACCCGGTTCAGTCCGCTGTCGGCACCTACGTGCGACTGTGGGACAAGCTTGCCAATCCGGACTTCGACCTGGTCGGCTGGCAGGCGATGTACCGGTGGGTCAACGAGAGCGTGCCGTTCGCAGGGGCCGCCTTCCGGCAATGGATCGTCGAGTTCTACCAGGAGAACCGCCTGGCGCTGGGAAACCTGGAGATGGACGGCCAGCCGGTTCGCCTGGCCGACATCCGCTGTCCGCTCCTCAACGTGGCGGCATCGACGGACCAGATCGCCCCGAGGACGACGACGAGTGTCATTACCAGCAAGGTCAGCAGCCCGGACCGAGCCGAGCTGCTGGTCGATGGTGGCCATGTCGGGATCGTCGTGGGACGGACCGCCAAACGGGATCTGTGGCCGAAGGTGACCGACTGGCTTCGCGAGCGCGACCGACGCTGAGAGAGGGATCGATGGACCCAGGTTTGGAAGGCCGCGTCGCGCTCGTCACGGGCGGCGGGCGTGGGATCGGGGAAGCGATTGGCCGCCGGCTCGCCCGCGAAGGCGCCTGCCTCGCCATCGTCGATATCCGCCTCGAGGACGCCCAAAGGGTCGCCGCGGACCTGCCGGGCGCGCGTGCCTACCAGGCGGACGTGACGGACCTTGCAAGAATGACCGCCGTTGCCGACGAGGTCCGCGAGACCTTCGGACGCCTCGACATCCTGGTCAACAATGCGGGCATCACCCGGGATCGAACGCTCAAGAAGATGGTCCCGGCCGAGTGGGACGACGTCATCCGGGTCAACCTGACCGGGGTCTGGGCCGGCTGCAAGGCGGCCCTGCCGCATCTCGTCGAGGCCGGTTCCCGGGGTCGCGTCATCAGCGTCTCGAGCACTTCCTACCTTGGCAACTTCGGCCAGGTCAACTACGCGGCCTCGAAGGCCGGGGTCGTCGGTCTCACTCGATCGCTGGCCCTCGAGCTCGCCGGCGCCGGTGTCACCGTGAACGCGATCGCCCCGGGCTTCATCGACACGGCCATGACCCGGGCGATGCCGCCGGAGGTATTCGATCGCGCGATTGCGAGTGTGCCGCTCCGCCGCGCCGGCCAGCCCGACGACGTCGCCGCTATGGCCGCGTTCCTCGCCTCCGATGATGCCGCCTACGTCACCGGGCAGGTGATGTTCGTATGCGGTGGGCACAGCGTCGGCGCGAGTCACGCCTGACGACAACGGCATCGTGGACGCACGGAGAGGAACCATCGATGTCCGACTACAACCAGACGCTGATCGACGAGATGCGTTCGAATGACGGCGAGATCGCGGCGGGGCCGATGGCCGGTCGCCCGCTCCTCATCCTCACCACGACGGGATACCGCAGCGGCGAACCACGCGAGGCGGTCCTGACCTTCACCCGCGATGGCGACCGGTACGTCGTCGCCGGTTCTGCGAGTGGATCGCCGACCGACCCGGCCTGGGTCCTCAACATCGCCGCCAATCCCGCGGTCCGCGTTGAGGCCAAGGGGCGCTCGTTCCGGGCTCGAGCGGCGGTGGTTGTCGACGAACGCGAGCGGGAGCGACTGTGGAACGCCCACGTTGCCGTGCGCCCGGAATTCGCCGGCTACCCCGAACTGGCGGGCCGGGTGATCCCGGTTGTAACCCTCGAGCCGATCTCCGAGGCCGCCTGATCCCGCGACGTGAGCGGCAAGTCGGCGCCTGCCTTGCAGGAGTTACGTTCCCGTGCACCGCACGGCTCGGGAAACCCGGTTCCCCAAGAAGTCGATTTCGCGATGGTTCCAACAATGCAGAACAGCCGTTTGGGCGTCGCGCTCGAGGACCGGGGCCAACCCTCGGCGATCGTTCCGCTTGCCTCGAATGATCGCGATTCGAGTCGGCTGGAAAGGATCGTCCCAGCGCCTCGACACGAATGGCGGCGCCTCGACACGACTGAACGTTGACCGCGGTCCAGGAGTCGAAGGATGATCGACCTTCCACCAGGCGGGATGCTCATCGGGATAAAGGGAGGATGGCCATGACCACCGAGACAGCCGCAGCCGAGACCGAAAAGACAGCCGATGCGCTCGTTGGCCGACTGCTCGAAGCGAGCTTGGGGATGATGGACGTGATGTCTGTCTACCTCGGCGACCGCCTGGGGCTCTACCGGGCCCTCCACGAAGGTGGGCCGGCGACCGCCGTGGAGCTCGCTGCGCGCGGCCAGGTCGACCAGCGCTACGCTCGCGAATGGCTGGAGCAGCAGGCTGTGACCGGGATCCTCGAAGTCAACGACGTCGCGGTGCCCGCGCAGGAGCGGCGCTATCGACTCCCGAGTGCGTACGTCGAACCCCTGCTGAACCTCGACAGCCCGTATTCGATCGCGCCCGTCGCCCGCTCAGTCGTGGCCTGCGCCAAGGTGCTCCCCGAGTTGCTTGCGGCGTATCGGAGTGGCGGCGGCGTCGCTTGGTCAGACTACGGCCCCGACATGATCGAGGCGCAGGGCGACTTCAACCGACCGTGGCTCCTCGGATCCTTCGGCACGGAGTTGTTACCGGCCATCCCGGACATCCACGAGCGGCTCGTCGCAGACCCGCCAGCGCGCGTCGCGGACGTCGCCTGCGGTGTCGGCTGGGCCGCGATCGGGCTCGCCCGTGCCTATCCGAAGGTGCGCGTCGACGGCTTCGATCTCGATGAATCGTCGATCGCGCTCGCGCGCCGGAACGCCCGCGACGCGGGTGTGAGCGATCGGGTGACCTTTCAGACCCGCGATGTCGCCGAGGCTGAGGCCGGCCAATACGACCTCGCCGTGATCATCGAGGCAGTCCACGACATGACCCAGCCGGTCGGCGTGCTGGCCTCGGTCCGCCGCATGCTGCGGCCCGACGGAGTTGCCCTGATCGCCGACGAGAAGACCGAGGATGCCTTCACCGCTCCGGCTGGCGCGAGCGAGCGGCTCTATTACGGCTTCAGCATCTTCACCTGCCTGCCGGCGGCGATGACGGAGCGACCGACCGCGGCGACCGGAACGCTGATGCGCGCCGGCATGATGCGGCGTCTCGGGTCCGAGGCGGGGTTCCAGACGGTCGAACGCCTCGACGAGCCGGAGCTCGACATGCTCCGCTTTTACCGGTTGACGCCGTAGCGCGACAGCCTGGGTCGGACCCTACACGCGCAGGCACGATGAGCAGATAGTGGCGATTGTCGAGCCGTTACGCGCGAGGTGAGGCGCGCCTCCCGCGGGTCACAAGCTCCGGCGACTACAGGGCAAGAAGCTGAAGAAAGTCCACCTCGCCCATGAGTTCGATCTCACGGCCGTCGGCCAGGAGGTTGCGGGCTTTCCGTGCCTTCGCGGAGAGCTCCTCCCCGGGCCGGAGCTTCCGCGCGTCCTGGTAACCCAACACGAGTACGTTCGTCCGCTTTGTCACGCCTTCCGCGGGCTGCCCTCCGAGCTCGGCGACCCGCTCCCAAGCCTCAGCACGCGGCATCGACCCGAGCGCGCCCGTGAAGACGATCTCGCGACCGTAGAACGGGTGGTCAGGGTCCGCACTGGCGCTGGCTCCCGGGATTGGACCCTTCGCTCCGAGGCGATGGCAACCGCTCCAGGCCTCCGAGTCCATCCATCCCATCCTTGCGGCAGCCGACTCGATGATCGCCTCGAGTGTGTCCACGGATCGAGCCCTCGCGATCGCGAGCATGATCGAGGCGGAGGCAATCGCGTCAGCCTCCGGGTCGTGGTGGTCCTTGAATG
>JBKKDW010000252.1:0-3041 GCA_046708025.1 Candidatus Limnocylindrales bacterium | reverse complement strand
GCGATAAGCCACTCGCCACTGGACCGACCAGCCAGCCGACGTGAGTCGGGGCCAAATCGCCCGGCGACGACTCGGAGGCGGGCCGAGGCGGGATTGGGCTGGCAAGAGAGGGGACCGACCTGATCCTCGCTTACTTAAGACGGCTTACTAGAGCGCCAACGCGGCAATGCAAGTGCGCAGCGCCCGCACATTCGCGAACGCTGAGTGAGTCGGCGATGGCGTCACCGGTTCCCGCTCCGCGCCGCCTGCCATGGCGACGCACCAGCACGGTCTTAGAGGCCTCGACGCCGGCTGTCCGGACGGAACACACCCCGACAGCCTCAGTCGGTGACGTTCGCGCCTCAGATCGTGGCCGACTCAGCTCGGAAGCACCCGAACCTCGTCACCTCGGAGGATCCGGCCGGGCCGCTCGACCGTGGCGTATACACCGACGTCCACGTCGTTGTGGCGCGCCGCTGTCCGCAGAATGCCAGGGTCCTTCGGCAGGTCGTCCTGGGCGAGGGTCGTCATGACGCAGCGGGGGCATGGCTGGGTAACGCGCAGACGGACGTCGTCTCCAATGTGCAGGGCCTTTCCGACCCAATCGTTCTCGACGAACCCCACCTGGCCATCCGTCGGACCGACGACGACGTTGGGCCGGAAGCGGCGGATCTCGAAGCGACCCTCCGGGTAGTGCTCGCGAAGTGCGTCGAGCGTGGCGGTGCTCAGCAGGTGCACGATGCCGAGGTCGAAGAACGTGCCGGGCGGCATCGCTTCCTCGGTCAGTGCGTCCCGGTGATCGAGGCCCTCGATGTCGGGCCAGTATTCCTCGAGGCTCGGAGCCTCTGGCGCGGATTGATCGAGGGCAACGTTACGGCCGAGATCCGCGGAGAGGACCGCGTCGACATCGGCATCGTCGCTCCGGATGATCCGCCCTTCCGGCAGCGTGATCCGCACCGCCGGCAGGCCGTCGGCGCCGGCGGGCGGCTCGACATATGTCGCGCGATGGGAGAGCAGGGTCGGCCACTTCCGCGGGAACTTCGCGCTCGCGACCTTGCCGGTCTCGGCATCGACGAGAGCGTACGCCCGGTCACCCAGCAGGCCACGGTCAGTCACCTCGGCCGAGTTGAGCTGCTCCCCCATCATCGATTTCACGGGATAGCGCCACAGCGCCACGACGGTCGCGGCCGCGTCCGAAAGCATGTCCGACCCTCCTCTGGATCTTCTCCCCGTATCGTAGTCGTGAGGGCAAGGGGTACCCTCGTCGGACCGATCCGATCCGGGGCCAGGAGTCCGCGAACGGTCAACGTCTGGAGGTAGGGTGACGACGCTCCATGTCCTTCGTGTCTTCGTGGGTCCTGACGGCACAGGAGGCAACCCACTCGGGGTGTTCCTCGATGGAACCGCAATCGGTGCCGAGCGCCGGCAGGCCGTGACCGTCGAGCTCGGGTTCGCCGAGACCGTCTTTGTCGATGACACGGCTCGCGGCGCCATCCGCATCTTCTTGCCGACGCAGGAGGCGGCATTCGCCGGTCACCCCACCGTCGGGACGGCCTGGCTGCTCCGTGAGGTCGGGAGTCCCGTCGAGGTCCTGCGTCCGCCGGCCGGGGACGTCCCTGTCCGCTACGACGAAGAGCGGACGTGGGTCCGAGCTCGCGTGGCCTGGCTGCCCGGCGCGATTCGGGTGGTACAGCTCGGTTCTGCCGAAGAGGTGGAGGCGCACCCCGGCCAGGCGATGGGTGAGCCTTGGCTGTACATCTGGGCTTGGGAGGACGAAGCGGCGGGGCGGCTCCGCTCGCGCGCCTTTCCCACGAACTACGGGTTGCTGGAGGACGAAGCATCGGGTGCCGCATCGATCTTCATGGGCGACCTGCTCGGGCGGCCGCTGTCGATACGACAGGGGGTCGGCTCGGAGATCCTGGTTCGACCGCAGGACGATGGCACCGTCGAGATCGGAGGCCGAACCGAGCTGGTCGAGATCCGTGACTACGCGGTCGAGCCGTCGGCGTAGCCGGCGCGCCGGCACAAAGCTTCGCTCTCAGTCGTTCCGGACCGCCAGGGATCACCAACCACACCAGCCCGGCGAGCGTCCCGTCCAAGCTTCTGCAGGAGATGAGATGGCCACCCCCGATGTCTTAGCGGTCGTGCTCGCCGAGCACGAGGCTTACAACGCGCACGACCTCGACCGTCTCCTCTCCTATTACGCGTCGGACGCGGTCATCGTCGACGGAAATGGGAAGCTGATGAGCGAAGGCCACGACGCCGTTCGCTCGGCGATGGCTCGGGTCTTTGAGCTGATGCCCGACGTCCGCGTCGAGCGGCCGGTCGTGTTCCACGTCGGCGAGTGGGTCGCGATCCACGACATCGTGCCCAACTGGCGTGTCGGGGATGGCCCGGAGCTCGAGATGCAATGGGTTGCGCTGTACCGGGTTGTGAACGGCAAGATCCAGCGGCTTCAGCTGTTCAGCTAGGACTCGACGGCGACCGTCCTCATTTCGCATGTTCCCCCTGCTCTGGGTCACTGTCCCCATGCGATCGCGGCAGCCCGGAATCGTGGAACGCGCGACCAAGCTCCGATCCAGTTACAGCGGGAGCGGCTGAGCCCATCGCTCCAGGGTCCAGACTCGGGACAACGAGCCACCCAGCAGTGCGTCCGGCGTAGATCAGCTGCTCCGTGGTCAGACCCGACCGTGCGCGGAGGTCAGCGAGATGTCGCTTTACCGTGCTCGGCCGGATGCCCATGAGCCGGGCTGCGCCCGAGACAGATCCAGCGGCCACGAAGGCCGCGAGGGCGTCCATCTGGCGCGGGGTCGCTGGCAAGGAGAGTGAGCCGCGCAAGTACCCGTCCCTCATGCCAACCGCCTCGCCGCGGCCAGCCACTCATCGCGGCCCTCGATCGGCATGTCGTAGGTTGCTATCGCGCGCCCAACACCTGTCGGGCGCGCCATAACAACCTGTGGGAGCGCCAGCGCCAAGCCGTGCTGGTACGCATTCATGCCACGTACCACGCCAGACTGTCGTCAGAAGACAGCGGGCGGGTCCCCGAATCCCCTTGGGGGCAC
>JBKKDW010000251.1:0-2764 GCA_046708025.1 Candidatus Limnocylindrales bacterium | reverse complement strand
GCCGACGGTCGTCCGGTGCGCAGGCGCGCGTCGCTCCGCGTGGCTGACGACGCGGCCGACTCGGCCGACGAGGCCGACGACGCCCCAGCCAGAGCGGTGCCGGCCGCCGAACGACGCCGGGCGGCCGAGATCCTGCTGGGCCTGTGGGCCGACGTTGCCCGGGACATCAGCCTGGTCGGGTCCGGCGGCGGGCGTTCCGTTCGAGACCCGGTCCTGCTCGACGAGCTGGCGGCGGCGGCCGCGCGGATCGATCCCGCCGCCGCCAGCGCGTTCCTCGAGCGGGCGGCACGGGCGGGTGAGCTGCTGGCCTCCAACGTCTCGCCAGAACTGCTCCTCGACTCCCTCGCCCTGGCCTGGCCGCGACGCAGCACGGCCGCCTGAACACAACCCGATGCCGCCCGACCGAGACGCCGCCAGACTCGACGCCCGCGTGACCGGGCAGGTCCACGGCGTCGGATTCCGTTACTTCGTGCTGCGCGAGGCGCATGCGCTCGGCCTGACCGGCTGGGTCGCCAACGAGCCGGACGGCTCGGTCCATTGCGTCGCTGAGGGCTCGCGCGATCGCCTGGAGGAATTGGTCGGTCGGCTGCGCGACGGGCCACCGGCAGCGATCGTGGACGGTCTCAGCACGGCCTGGATGGCGGCCACCGGGACGTTCGGCTCGTTCGGGGTTCGCAGCGGCGGGCACCGCGGCGACTGATCGTCCCGATCGGCCGCCCGCGATCAGGACTGGTGGGCTATTCCCATTGGCGCAATGGCGGCCCATCCTGCGACGATGGACCCCAGGTCTGCCTCCGAGGAACTGCCCGCGCTGTACCGGGCCGTGCTCGATCGGATCGCCCAGATCGACGCGGCCGGCCACCGTGCGCTCGGCTATCGCATCCGGGTGGAAGCGACGCGGATCTATTCGCGCGCCTGGGACGACCGAGCACGGCGCGGACTGGAAGACCTGCTGCAGCACGCCGGCGAGCGCCAGGTCGCCCGGCGGGGCCATGTTCGGGGCTCCCACCGACGGAGCGCACCGGTCGTCTGACGGGAGCACGTCCAGCGCCTGACGGCAACACCCGGCCCGGCGCAGTAGGCTTGGCGCCGTGCCCGAGACCCTCCAGCCCGTCATCGACCGTGCCCTCGACGCCTACCGGGTGCTGGCCGACCTGGGCGAGGACGTCGAGGACGAGTGGTCATACGTCAACGATCTCGCCGAGGCGTGGCGTCTCCGGCTGACCCAGGTCAGGCACGGCCGCGGAGTGGAGGCGGTGCCCGACGCTACCAGCGTCGCGATCGACCGAGCGATCTCCGAGATCGGGTTGATCAAGGATCCGCATCGTGCCATCGACTGGCTATCGACATTCCCCCAGGTGGTGCTCCTAGCGCTGGGCGAAGTGCCGTGAGGTTCCAGGACGCCGCGCGCGACGCGCGGGCCGTCGTCTACGCCGGCATCCAGGCAGATCCGCTCGTGGCGCGGGCGGCCGATCTACTGGTCAGCGCAACGCTCGCCCAGCGGATTCTTGCCCGCGCGGTGATGAACGGCGAGACGATCGATCCGGGCGGCTGGCGGGCAACCTTCCCGACCCTGTTTGGGCCCTCGGCGATGGATGCCCAGGAGCGTGAACGCTCGGAGGCGATCCTGGACGCTGCATTGGCCGTGGCCAATCGAGGTGAGCAGGTCCGGAGCCAAGTCCGCGGAGCCATCGTCGAGGAGCTGACCGCCCGGCTCCTGGCGGGTCGGGTCGGGCGCGAGGCGGTTCGGCGCGAGCGCCGCATCCTGTTCGATGGCGTGCGCGCCGAGATTCATCCGTACGACGTGACCGTCGAGCGCGACCGCGCCGGCGAGGCCTATGACTGCAAGTGGGGGGCGCGCGGGATCAATGCCGACGTACTCCATCAGCTCGACGATGCCCGAGCGCATGCTGCCGACGAAGGCGAGCGACTGGCGGTCGCCCTGGTCGTCTTCGACGCTGTCCGGTCCTGCGAGGTCCGGCTCGCAGCCCAGACCGCACCGCACGAGGGAACCGAGATGGTGCCCATCGAGCGGCTCGAACGGCTCCGGGAAGGGCGCGGCTGATGGCTCGGCCGCCCGACACCTGCTCGGCACCCTATCGCGTCCGATTCGACGAGGCGGGCCCCGCCGGGCTGATGCGGACCTCGGTCCTGCTGCGCTATGCCCAGGACGTGGCGTGGCACCACTCGGCGACGCGCGGGTTCGACCGGGCCTGGTACGTAGAGCGCGGACTCACCTGGCTGGTACGCACCGCGGAGGTGAACGTCCTGAAGCCGTTGACCACCGGCTCAAACCTGGTCGGTACGACCCAGGTCGTGGGTTGGCGGCGGGTCTGGGCCCGCCGGCGAACCGACTTCCACGACGCCGATGGGGGCCTCGCGGCCCTGGTCCAGATCGATTGGGTCCTGCTCGATGCGCGCGGGGCTCCCACCCGGATCCCGGCTGAATTTGAACCGATCTTCGGGGCGCCAACGGCACCCCCTGCGCTGGCCCGCGTGGCCCTTGGCGAGCCGCCTGCGGACGTCCGACGGTTGTCGTTCGCCGTCCGGCCGCAGGAGCTGGATCCGATGGATCACGTCAACAACGCGGTCTATGCCGATTGGCTCGAGGAGGCGGTGATCGCCGCCGGCGACGCCTCGAGCCCGCGTGCCATCCCGCGGCTGGCCCGTCTCGAATACGCGGCGCCCGCCGACGCCGGCATGCGCGTCACCGCCGAGTCGTGGGCGGGCGCGGGCCGGGGGGGGGGGGGGGGGGTGGGCCCGG
>JBKKDW010000250.1:0-5946 GCA_046708025.1 Candidatus Limnocylindrales bacterium | reverse complement strand
AGTTGCCGCTCCCCGAGCGAGAGTTCGCGGGCATCGCGACCCAGCAGATGGCCCACCCCGACGCGCTCGATGGCCGCCGCGATGGCCGCCCGATCGGATGGCCGCGGGCCGCGGAAGAGATCCTCGTGAGGCAGCCGGCCGAGGGCAATGACTTCCTCAACCCGGGTCGCGAAGGGCAGGCCGCCAACGCCCGGCACGACGGCCAGTCGCCGTGCGACATCGCGCCGGTCGAGACCGGCGACGAGGTCGCCGCCGAGCTCGACTTGCCCGCGCGAAGGCCGCAGGAGCCCGGCGACGACCGCCAGCAGGGTCGACTTGCCAGCGCCGTTCGGCCCGATCAAGGCGACCCGTTCGCCCGGCTGGATCGCGAGGCTGACATCATCGAGCACGATCCGATCGCGATAGCCCGCTGTGACACCCTGGAGCGAGACGATCGGAACGCTCACAGCTCGTAACCGGCCCGTGCCCGGCGCAGGATGAGCAGGAAGAAGGGCGCGCCGACGACGGCAGTCACGACTCCAACCGGGATTTCGCCGAGAAGTCTGGCCATAAGGTCGGCGTAGGCCAGCAGGGCCGCGCCGCCGATCGCCGAAATCGGCAGGACAGCCCGTGCCGACGGGCCGACGATGAGCCGAACCATGTGCGGCACGACGAGGCCGACGAAGCCGATCAGGCCACTGATGGCAACCGCGGCGGCCGTGACCAACGACGCGAGTCCGAGCAGGATCGCCCGCTCGCGCCGGACGTCGACCCCGAGATGCGCGGCGGCCTGCTCCCCGAGCAGGAGCCCATTGAGCGATCGTGCCCGGAGCATGATCGCGACGCAGCCGATGACCACGATCGGCAGCGCGCCACCGAGTCGTGCCCAGGTCGCGCTGTCGAAACTGCCCAGCAGATAGATGAAGATCTGGCGGAGTGCCGCACCGGACAGGTACATGGCCATGGCCAACCCGGCCGCCAGCAGTGAGCCGACCGCGTAGCCGGTCAACAGCAGGCTGGTGAGCGGAGCCAGGCCGCTGATCCGTGACAGTCGGTAGACCGTGTAGATCGACGCCAGCGCGCCCAGGAAGGCGAGCCCGTGGAGGAGGCCGAACTCGAGCACGAAGAAGCGGACCGGGATGATGACCGCGATGGCGGCGCCCAGCGCAGCACCGGACGCCGTGCCCAATACGTACGGGTCGGCCAACGGGTTGCGCAGGAGGCCCTGGTAGGTGGCCCCCGCCACCGCGAGGGCGCAGCCGACGAGCATCGATGTCAGCACCCGGGGCAGGCGCAGCTCCATGACGATGGTCTCGGCCGAGTCGGACCAGGTCCGTGCCAGGTCCAGTCCCAGCAAGCGGTGGGCCAGGATCGCCACGGTGTCGCCCGGCGCGACGGCGACCGATCCAAGACCAACGCCCACGACGAGCGCCATGACGAGCGCGACCAGTCCCAGCCCGACCAGGATGATCGGGCGGTCCCTGACCCCGCGCGCCGGCAAGACACGGGGCCGGACGGTGGTGATGACCTCGCCGGGAGATGCCATCGTCGGGCTCAGCGCACCGGCGGGATCGGAGCCGCCGAGGGCAGCACGAGATCCGGATGGATGGCCAGGGCCAGCTCGCGCAGCCCCTGAACGAGCCGCGGCCCGGGCCGGGTCACGATCAGGTCGTTGACCGCTCGGATGGCGCCGGTCCTGACCGCCGTCATCACCCGCCACCCGGCCCGGCCGGTGACCTGCTCGGCTGTGACCCCGTAGGCGGCATCGCCGAGCAGGATGAGCTCGGGGTCGGCCTCGATCAGCTTTTCGATCGAAATCGCAAAGTCGGTCGCGCTGCCGGTCGTGATCGGATCGCCGCCGGCGAGCGTGATCATCTCCTCGATGAACGAGCCGTCGGCCGCGGTGTAGATCGCGCTGCTCGCATCGAGTTCGTAGAACGTCCGAGGCCTGGGGCGCTCGTTGGTGGTGGCTGCCACATCGTCGAAGCCGGCCTGCATGGTCGCGGTCAACTCGCTCGCGGCTTCGGACAGCCCGACGGCCGATCCAATCAGCTGAATGTCGGCGAGGACGCCGGCCAGGTTTGGAGCGTAGACCACGATGACCGGAACCTCGAGCGAGCGAAGCCGCGAGATCGCCTCGGGCGGATTGAAGAAATTCCCCCCGGCAATGACGAGGTCCGCATCCAGCCCGACGATTGCCTCGATGTCGACCGAGGTGTAACTGGCCACGTCGGGGAGGGCGATCGCGTCCGGCGGGTAGTCGTCGAAGTCGGTTGCGGCGACGACCCGCGAGCCGGCACCGAGCGCGAACAGGATCTCGGTCGTGGCCGGAGTGAGCGACACGATCCGCTGTGGCTCGGCGGCGATCTCGACCGCCGTGCCCTCGTCGTCGGTCAGCGTGGTCGGGAAGGCCGGGGCTGGCGTCGGACTGGGGGTGGGTGCGGCGGCTGTCGGCGCCGCGGCGGACGGCGCGGGGCTTGGCGAGATGGCGGCTCCGCCGGCGCAGGCAGCGACGGCCAGCAAGACGGCCACAAGCAGGACGAGGAGCCCTGGGACCAAGCGAGTCGGACGAGGGGACGTCGAGCGCGGGGACGTGAGGCGCGGGAAACGCGGGCGGCGGGACACGGAAACCTCCGAGCGAATCGGGCTGGCGGAGGGGGGCGCAGATGCGCGAAACCCCTCGCGTCGAACGGGTCGAACGAGGGATCTCAGCCGGTGAGTCGCACGGTTCTGCCTACCTTTCTCTCGAAGGTTCGAGCATCCACCGTGAGGTCGGCGACCGGACTTGCGCCCCTGGAGGGGCGTTCACCGTAGCGGGACTGTGCCGGGATCTCACCGGCTTCGCGACCACGCGGCGTGACACGGATTGTCGCGCTGAGCCTAGCACAGGGCCACGCCGACGGGGCTTCCCGGTACGTCCCGGTAGAACGCCGGATAAGTCGCCGATACGTGCCGCCTGCGACCATCGCGACCTCGCCCTCCTCCCGCCACCAGACGTCCCGCCGGAGGAGTTCGACCGTGATGGAGTCTCGATGGCTGCGCTGGATCGGACCGGGGCTGCTTGGCCTCGGCGCGGTCGGGTCGGTCGCATCGACCGCTCTCGGCGCCGGGCAGCGGCCCTGGACGCCAAACGCATGTGCCGACGCGCCAGGGGAACGAGCCGCAGCGGCGCGATTCGCCGGACCAGCCAGCCTGGACGATCTGCGGACGGAGGCCTGGTTCAGGCTGGATCCGCGGATCGACCGGCGCGGCGAGCTGGAGGGTCAGCACCTGGCCCTCGGGACGGACGGCAACCGATCGAGCCGGGTGATCGATTTGCCCGCCGAGTCGTTCGCCGCCGGTCCGTTCGGGCGGATCCTGCTGGTCGGTTCCGATGATGGGTCCGTCTCACGCCTGGAGGCGTTCGACGTCGCCGGCGAGTGCTCATGGGCCGTGGCTGAGGAAGCCGCGGTCATTCGTCGGGCCACCATCGATCCGGCCGGCGAGACCATCTACGAGATGCGGGTGGACCGAACGACGCGAGCCGACCTGGGCATCTGGGCCAGGCCGGTCGACGGAACGACGCCGGCCCGACGGGTTCTCGAGCCAATCGATCCCGACGAGCGCTTCGGTCGGACGTTCTCGACCGAGTTCGCCTGGGACCTCTCCCGCCGTGCGCTGGCGGTCCAGTCCTGCGGCGAGGTGGCGTGTCGGACCCGGGTGTTCGACCTGGACGGCGGAACGACGCGGGCCGTCGTCGAGGCTGACCTTGGCGCGCTGGTCGGTCTCGATGGCGATGTGCTGGTGAGTTATGCCGCCTGTCGAGGGTTCCCTTGCCCGATCGTGTCGGTCAACCTCGAAACCGGGACACGCGAGACCCTGGCCCCTGCCGGTGCCCTGGCCGTGCTGCGCGCAACGCCGAACGGGCCGAGGCTGGTCCACGAGGTATTCGAGGAGTCCGGCCTGGCGTTGCGGTCCGTCGCGCTCGATGGTTCGACCGCGATCGATCTCGGCGTGCTGCCCGACGATCTCCGACTCCACTCGTCCGCCGACCGCGCCGGGACCGCGACCCGGCTGCCGTCGGGCTGGGCACTGCTCGCGCCTGACGGCCGCCTCTCGATCGAGGGGCCGACCGGCCGCACCCAGCTCCGCCACGTTTCGGATGGCACAACTGTCCTGCTCGAGGAGGTCGCGCGATGAACACGCTGACGTGGTTCTCGGATCGAGCCAGGGCACGCTCGACTCGCCTGCTGGCCTGCGCCGTCGGCGCGGTCATCATCCTGCTCCTGGCGTCGGCGGGCGTGACGGCCCACAGCCCTGACCCAGTCTTCAGTGGGCGCTGGAACCAGAACCAGAACGTGCCGTACAGCTGGCGGAGCGGGTCGGTGCCACCGGCTGCCTACCAGACGGCCATCAATGCCGCAGCGGCCGATGCCTCGGCCACCCGCGGATCACAGGCGGCCACGTTTGGCTATGCCGCTGGGGCGTCCAACCTGATCGGCTACGGCGTTGGGGCGACGTGCAGCCCGACTGGCATCGCCTGCTTCAGCCGCAACGCCCCGTCCAGTTTCTCGATGTGGATGCGCGAACAGGGCCACCTGTTCGATTGGGGCTCGCTGCGCTGGTGCCAGGCGTACAGCACCTGGCCCGATGGCTGCTTCGACGTGGAGAACATCATGCTCGACGAGTTCGGACACGTCGAGATCCTCAACCACCACTCGAATTATCAAGGCGAGCCGGACTACCTTGACGCCGTCGTGCAGGCCCTCTCGCGCGCCAAGCCCGCTACCGGCTGGAACGCTCACGCCTTCGGCCGATGCGATATCGCGAGTCTGCAGCGTCAGTACGACATGCAGGGCTGGGGCGCCAAGTACTCGACCTGCCTGAGCCTGGGAACCACGCTGAGCATCTCAGCCAGTCCGACCGTCGTCTCCAAGGGCGTCGCAACGACGTTGACAGCCACGCTCAACGTGGCCGATGTCGCGAGCTACGTCCGTCTCGCCCGCAATCCCATCTCTCTGCGAGCGGTCACGCTGCAACGACGTCTGGCGGGGAGTGCGGCCTGGACGAACGTTGGAACCATGGCCAACGGCGCGACATCCGGCACATACACGCTGTCCACGAGCGTGAATGCGCGCACGGAGTTCAGGGCCTACTTCTACCGGCCGAAGGATGAGGGCCTGCAGCCATCGGTATCGTCGATCGTGACGGTGTCGTTCACGTGGTGATCGGTGTCGGCGCACCCAGGGTGACTGGCCATCGGTCAATGCGATCGTTGGCGCTGGGACTCATCGCGGCCAGCCTGGTCTGCGCCGGATGCAGCCAGGCGGGCGCCGGCCCGAACACGCCCGAGCCCCGGCCAACGGCCGGGGCATCGGGCGACCCGGCGACGGAACCGCCGGCGTCTCCTGCACCGGTCACGGAACCGCCGGTCACCGCGCCGACGATCACGGGACCGTCGATGGGAGAGCCACCGGCCGCGTCGCTCGCCGTGGAAGGCGGCGATCCGGTCGTCGGTCGCCTCGGTTCATTCACCTGGGACAACAGTGGCTCGGACTCCCCGGCGTTGGGCGGCAACCCGATCCACGTCGGAGCCGGCGAGCGGTTGACCCTGACCCTTGCCGAGCCGGTCGGGATCGAGAACTGGACCGCGAGCCGGCGACCGGCAGGCGGTCCGGGCCATGTCGGTGTTGTTGGTCTCGGCGAAGCCACGGGTGGCCGGGTGACGTTCGATGCGCCGCCACCGGGCGCCTGGTCCGTCCACGTCAGTGTGTGGTTCGTCGACAACCGCGGATCGGCTGTCTACTTCTGGCTGATGACCGTCGATTGACGGAAGCGTCGGCGCGGACGGTTCGTCGTTCGTCTGCGCCGATTGGCCCGCTCGACCTGCCGGCGGGTCGCTCCGATCAGCCGGTGGCCACCGGCTCCGATGCGAAGATGGAGACCTGGGCCGCCTCGGGCAACATCACCCCCAGCACCTTCTGCAGG
>JBKKDW010000249.1:0-3023 GCA_046708025.1 Candidatus Limnocylindrales bacterium | reverse complement strand
TCGTCAACGAAGCCCACCGGGCGCTCGCCGACGGGGTAGCGTCGGCCGCGGATATCGACCTGGCGATGCGTCTCGGCGCCGGCCATCCGACCGGGCCGTTCGAAGGCCGTTGACGCCTACAATCGGCGAGTGATCCGAGACCACCGGCGACCGCTCCGCGAGGCCTGGATCGTCGAGGCCGTGCGGACCCCCATCGGGCGCTACGGCGGTGCACTCGCCACGGTCCGTCCGGACGACCTCGCTGCGGCGGTCCTGCGCGCCGTCGTGGAGCGCGCCGGGGTGGATCCGGGGCTCGTCGAGGACGTCATCCTGGGCTGCGCCAACCAGGCCGGCGAGGACAACCGCGACGTGGCCCGGCTGGCCCTGCTCCTGGCCGACTTTCCGGTCGAGGTCGGAGGGCTGACCGTCAACCGGCTGTGCGGCTCCGGCCTCCAGGCAATCAACTCGGCCGCGCACGCGATCGCGGTGGGTGACGGCGACGTGTTCATCGGCGGCGGGGTCGAGTCGATGACGCGCGCCCCGTATGTCCAGCTCAAGGCGGAGTCCGTCTACGACCGTGGCCCGCGCGAGATGGCCGATACGACCCTGGGCTGGCGCTTCGTCAACCCGCGCCTGGCAGAACGCCACTACCCGTACTCGATGGGCGAGACGGCCGAGAACGTGGCCGAACGCTGGGGGGTCTCGCGCGAGCGCCAGGACGCCTTCGCGCTCGAGAGCCAACGGCGCGCGATCGCGGCCATCGAGGCCGGCCGGTTCGACGATCAGATCGTCCCGATCTCCGTCCCGCAGCGCAAGGGCGCGCCGCTCGTCATCGACCGTGATGAGCACCCGCGCGCCGACGCATCAGCCGAGGCACTCGCGAAGCTCGGACCGGCCTTTCGGCCGGAGGGCGGGACGGTCACGGCCGGCAACAGCTCAGGCATCAATGATGGCGCCTCGGCGGTCCTGCTCGTCGAGGCGAATCGGGGCGAGGCGCTCGGGCTGCGCCCGCTCGCCCGGGTGGTGGCGACGGCCGTGGCCGGCGTGGACCCAGCGATCATGGGCATCGGTCCGGTGCCGGCCACGCGCAAGGCCCTAGAGCGAGCCGGGATCGGCGTCGGCGATCTGGACCTGGTCGAGCTGAACGAGGCGTTCGCCTCGCAGTCGCTCGTGTGCATCGACGAGCTCGGCCTGGATCCAGCCAGGGTGAACGTCAACGGCGGCGCGATTGCGCTCGGTCACCCGCTCGGGATGAGCGGTGGCCGACTCATCACCATGCTGGTTCATGAACTGCGCCGGACGGGCGGACGCTTCGGCCTCGCCACGATGTGCATCGGCGTCGGGCAGGGGATCGCCACGATCGTGGAGCGCCTGGACGCTCCAGCCTGACCCACACCCGGCGAGTTTCGGCGCGGACGCTTGTCGAAACCCGTTGCCGTGCGTACGATGTGCGCTACCGGGTCCCCGGTGGCATCAACCGCGCCAAGCCAAGCTCCTCCCGGAGGGTTACTCCCGATGATCGATCAGCAGCCGACGACCGTGGTCTCGCTCACCGATGCCGCGATCGGCAAGCTCAGCGAGCTGACCAAAGAGGAGGCCAACCCGGCCATCGGGCTGCGCGTCTACGTCTATTCCGGCGGCTGCTCCGGGTTCCGCTACGGGATGATGCTCGAGGACGCCCCCACCCCCGAGGATCGCGTGCTCGACGTCAGCGGGATCAAGGTCTACGTGGACGGCCAGAGCGTGGACCTGCTCAAGGGCGCGCAGATCGACTACGTCGATACGTTGATGGGCGCCGGCTTCACGGTCAACAATCCCAACGCGGTTGCTGCCTGCGGCTGCGGCTCCAGCTTCCGGACTGCCGATGACGGCGGCGCGCCCAAGGGTTGCTCCCACTGATCGATGGCTCCGGGCCGCCGCGGCCCCGCCGGAGCTAGCCTCGGGCACTACTCGCTGAAGCGCTCTTCCTGCCAGGGGTCCGCGCTGTTGTTGTAGCCGTAGCGCTCCCAGAAGCCAAGCTGGTCGTGGTCCAGGAATTCCAGGCCGCGCACCCACTTGCTGCTCTTCCAGAAATAGCGCTTCGGGACGAGGAGGCGGAGCGGATAGCCATGCTCGAGCTCGAGCGGCTCTCCTGCGAACGTGTCGGCGAGAAGGACGTCGTCGTCATCGAGGAGATCGAGCGGGAGGTTGGCCGTATAGCCCTGCTCAGCGTGCGAGACGACGTGGGTCGTCGTCGGACGGACGCCGGCCAGCTCCAGGATGGTCTGGATCGGGACCCCCTCCCACGCCGTGTCGAGCTTCGACCAGCGCGTCACGCAGTGGATGTCCGTGTTGACGGTCTTGCGCGGCAGTCCCTTGAACTGCTCCCAGGTGAGGGTGAACGGCGAGTCGACCTCGCCCCAGACCCGAAAGTCCCAGGTGGCCAGGTCCGTGTGCGGCACCGAGCCGTAATGCAGGACCGGGAACTTGTCCGTCTGGTACTGGCCCGGCGGGATGCGCGCGGCCACCGACGTATCCTGCGGACTGTTGCCGAAGAGACGCTCGAACATCGATGACCTCGTGGGTGGACGCGCGTATCGTCCCATAGGGGGTGCGATGTCGGTATCAGAGGCCAATCGCGACAGACGTCCCTGCATTACGCTGCCCGCTGTGGACTCAGTGGTAGGCCGGCCGCGCGTGGTCATCGTCATGCCCGCCTACAACGCCGCCCGGACCCTCGAGCGCACGTATGCGGACATTCCGCACCACCTGGTCCACCAGATCATCCTGGTCGACGACGTGTCGCGCGATAAGACCGTCGAGATCGCCGGGCAGCTTGGCCTGGACGTCATCATCCATAGCCAGAACCGCGGCTACGGTGGCAACCAGAAGACCTGCTACGACGCGGCGCTTGCTGCCGGCGCCGACATCGTGGTGATGCTCCACCCCGACTACCAGTACGACGCCACCCGCATCCCCGCGCTCATTGCCCCGATCACCGACGGTTCGCGCGATCTGATGCTCGGCAGCCGCTTCCTGGGCGACCCGATGGCCGGTGGGATGCC
>JBKKDW010000248.1:0-2636 GCA_046708025.1 Candidatus Limnocylindrales bacterium | reverse complement strand
GTGCATACCCCAAGGATAGGGGAAGGCGAGGTGGAAGGCCCCGAACCAGCCCACGTTGGTCAGTCGCCGGTGGACGCTCCCCCAACGGGGATCCCGCCGATGGTGGCGTGCCTCGCGCGTCGCGTCGCGATCGCACTGCGGTAAGCGTCGATCAGCCCCAGGTAGGTTCGCTCGGCGGTGTATCGCTCCTCGAATTCGTGCCGCGCATGTCGGCCCATTTCGGCCATTTCGATGGGATGACCGCTCGCCCAGTTGACGGATTCGGCAAGGGCGATCGGGTCACCCGGGCGGAAGAGGAGGCCCGTCAGGCCCTCGTCGATGAGCTCGGCGGGGGCACCGAGTCGGGCGGCGATTACGGGTGTCGCGCTTGCGAACGCCTCGATGATCGTGAGACCGAACGGCTCGCGCCAGATCGACGGGAAGATCAGCGCCCGGGCCCGACGCATCTGAGCGAACAGGTCCGGTCGGTCGAGCGTCCCGAGCGCTTCGAGGCGCGGCTGGTCCACCACTGCCCGGGCGACATCCGCGTCGAGCGGACCGGAGCCGGCGATCCGGCAGATGCTGTCTGCGCCAGCGACCTTCGGCCAGGCCTTGAGAATCGTCTCGATCCCTTTCTCCGGCGCGAGGCGCCCGGCGAAGACGTACGCGTTCGCTCGCGGTTCAGGATCGCCCATGCCAGGGTCCGTGGCGAGGCAGTTCGGCTTGACCACGATCCGCCACGGTGGAATCTCGGGCCCGGCGACCGCTGCCGCGACGGTCCGGCTGGGCGCGATGAACGTGTCGACCTCGTGTCGCCACGCCCCGCTCAGGCGGCCGGCAAGGAGCATCGCCGCGACAACTCCGGACTGTGGCCGCGAATCCCGGAAGCAGGCGTGGACGACCGCTGGTAGCGCCAGCGGTTTGTCGACGCAGTCAGTGCAGTCGTGGCCATTGCGGAACAGATTCGCGCTGGGACAGACGAAGCGGTAGTTGTGGATCGACTGGACGATCGCAGAGCCGGTCTCCGCCAGGCTCCGGTAGATAGCCGGCGATAGGAGCGGCAGCGTGTTGTGGACGTGGACGATCTGCGGTCGGTGCCTGCGGACCTCGGCGCCGACCTGACGCGCCGCCCGGCGCGACCAGACCGTCTCGATCGCCAATCGAGCCCGGGCGGCTGGTCCGGTCCTCGAGATCGACCGATTGTCAACGACGAACTGGATGACCCGATGCCCGTGCTGTTCGAGCATCGCCAGCTCAGCGTCCACCTCGGCGTCTTCGCCGGCGCGCTGCTGATAGCGGTTGTGAACAACCATGATCGGGTCCGGCGGAGGTTCCGATCTCGATCTCGGCTTGTCCAGGTCGCCTGTCATTCGGATCCAAGCTGCGGCCCGGAGTCCAGGTCCGAACCCGGGCCCGTCGACGCCTCCATGGCGACGATGGCCAGGCCGACGATCGACCAGAACCAGATTCCCCCCTGCGGCCCCTGGAGATAGGGGTCGAACGAGGCGTTGACAAGTGACGCCGCCCACGCCACGAACAGCCAGCCGTCGATCGCGACCCATTTCTGCCGGTCGAGGGCCCGGGCCCGGGCGCCAGCTGCGAGCAGCCCGAAGCCGATCGCGACATTCATGGATACCCAGATCAGGAGGCCAGGAACGCCCATACGGGCGAGAATCTCGACATGGCCGTTGTGCGGGGCGCGGAGCGAGTGATCGCTCGTGATCTGAAACCCGTCGTCGTCAGCAAGATTGATCCCGAACCCTTTCCCGGTCCAGAAATACGGTCCGTTGACGGTGTATTGAACGATGTCGCCCCACCACCTGAGACGGAACTCCTTGGTTCCCTCCAGTGCCGCGTTGTCACCAGATGTGACGATGCTGCTCACGTTCTCGACGAACTGCCCGACGGAGATCAATCTGCCCGCGCCGAACTCGACCTTCGGATTTACCCAAACGAGGACGAGGGCGACCGTCAGGGTGAACAAGACCGGCTGGAGCCAGCGCTGCGGCAGGCGCAGAAACAGGACGACAGCCGCAGCCGTCACCATTGCGGCCAGGCCGCCTCGGTTGAAGATCGCGACTACGACCGCGGCCGGCAGCCAGAGCAACCACATGATTGCCTCCGGAACCCGCGGTCTCGCCTCTCTCGCAGAGTAGAGGCCGACCAGGGCGAACGCGGCGATCCCAGCAAGCAGGACTCCGATATCCCCCGACTTGGGGCTGATCAGTCCCACTTCGGCACCACCCGCTTCGGACCCGACCCGCCCGAGGACGAAGGCGGCCGGGATCGATAGCAGATAGACCGGGATCAACATTTGGTACAACCCGGTGAGGCGATCAACGTGTCGACTCGTGATCGTGAGCGAGAGAATCAGGGCGAACAGGGCATAGCCCCACGTGACGGCATCGCGGAGACTGTCAACACCGAAGCGACCGAGATAGGGGATCGTCTGAAGTGCGCCCCAGGCCATGAATGCCACGATCAGGAGTCGCACCGGGCCGCCGCGCAGCTTCAAGATCCTGGTGAGGGAGGCGAGGACACCCAGGCCCAGGACGATTTCCCCGACGTACAGCGGCGGCACGCCGACGTGGGCGAGCCCTCGCCCCATGAACGCGTAACCGACCAGGAGGGCAGCCATCGCCACGGCGAAGGCACGC
>JBKKDW010000247.1:0-14088 GCA_046708025.1 Candidatus Limnocylindrales bacterium | reverse complement strand
GAACGGCTTGCCACGAACGCGGTTGTAGCCGATGGCGTCGATCAGGTACCTCGCCCGGATCAGCATCACGAGCTGACCGAGATTGACCTCCGGGATCAGGACCCGTCGATAGCTCCGGAGCACCGTTTCCGTGTTGGACGGAAATGGATTGAGGTGGCGCAGGTGGGCGTGCGCGACAGGCTTGCCCTCTCCGGTCAGTCGCTCGACCGCCGAGCGGATGGCACCGTAGGTCGAGCCCCAGCCCAGGATCAGCAGGTCCCCCGAGGCCGGACCGAAGACCTCGAGCGGCGGGATGTCAGCAGCGATGCCGGCGACCTTGGCCTGGCGCAGGGTCTGCATCAGGTGGTGGTTGTCGGGGTCGTAGCTGACGTTGCCGCTGATGTCGGCCTTCTCCAGGCCGCCGATCCGATGCTCGAGGCCGGGCGTCCCGGGGACCGCCCACGGGCGGGCCAGCGTGTCGGGGTCGCGCTGATACGGTCGGTAGCCCGCTGGGTCGGTGGCGTTGGCAACCGCGATGCTGGGCATGTCGGCGAGCGCCGGGACTCGCCACGGCTCCGAGCCGGTCGCCAGGAAGGCATCCGAGAGGTAGACGACCGGGGTCATGTACTTGAGGGCCAGCCGGCAGGCCTCGATGGCGAGGTCGAAGCACTCCCCGGGTGTCGCTGGCGCCACGACTGGCAGGGGCGAGTCGGAGTTCCGCCCGAACATCACCTGGAGCAGGTCCGCCTGTTCGTTCTTGGTTGGCATCCCGGTTGACGGCCCGGCCCGCTGGACGTCGATGACGACGAGCGGCAGCTCGACCATCACCGCGAGGCCCATCGCCTCGGTCTTGAGGGCGATGCCTGGCCCCGACGAGGCGGTCAGGGCGAGGGCCCCACCGTACGACGCGCCGATGGCGGCTCCGATCGCTGCGATCTCATCCTCGGCCTGGAAGGTCTTGACCCCGAACGCCTTGTAGCCGGACAGCTGATGGAGGATGTCCGAGGCCGGGGTGATCGGATAGCTGCCGTAGAACAGCTGTCGATCGGCGAGGCGGGAAGCGGTCAGGAAGCCCAGCGCCGCAGCCTCGTTGCCGGTGATGTTGCGGTAGGTCCCCGGATCCAGCCTGGCCGGCTTCACCCGGTAGTGGGTGTGAAACGCCTCGGTCGTCTCGCCGAAGGCGTAGCCGGCCTTGAGCGCGCGCTTGTTCGCCTCGGCGACCACGGGGCGAGCCGAGAACTTCTGATCGACCCATTCGATCGTTGGATCCATGCTCCGCTCGTAGAGCCAGAACATCAGGCCGAGGGCGAAGAAGTTCTTGGTCAGATCCATCTGCTTGGTGGTCATCTCCAGGCCCGCCAGCGAGCGCGCATTGAGGGTGGAGATCGGGATCTCGAAGACGGTGTAGGGCTTGAGGGAGCCGTCGGTCAGGGGATTGCTGGCGTAGGCCGCCTTGTTCAGATTGGCCTGGGTGAAGGCATCGCTGTTGACGATCAGGGCGCCACCGGCCGGCAGGTCACCGACGTTGGTCTTGAGGGCGGCCGGATTCATTGCCACGAGCACGTCCGGCTGATCACCCGGCGTGTGGATCTGCGAGGACGAGAAGCTGATCTGGAAGCCCGAGACCCCGGGCAGCGAGCCGGCCGGTGCGCGGATTTCGGCCGGGAAGTCGGGCAGGGTGCTGATGTCGTTGCCGAAGACCGCCGCGGTCCGGGTGAACTGGGTTCCGGTCAGCTGCATCCCGTCGCCGGAGTCGCCGGCGAATCGGATCGTCACGCGCTCGAGCTCCTGGACATCGGGCCCGAGCTCTGGTGCCTCGGTCGGGGTCATCCGCCTTCTGGTGCCTTCATCCGCTGGTGCGGCCGGGGCGGCAGGTTGAGCAGCTCCTCCGGGAACGACTCGGCCAGGTACTTGATGATGTCGGCCTGGCGCACCACGCCGACGAGGTGGCCGTTCGCATCGACCACGGGCACGTTGCGGTAGCGGCCGGTCTGCATCAGGACGATCGCATCGCGGATCGTGTCGTCGAGGTCCAGGGTGCGCGGCTCGGTGGTCATCAGGCGCTCGACCGGCTGGCCAAGGTCGACCCGTCCGCCGATGATCCGGCCGAAGATGTCGCGCTCGGTCAGGACGCCGGTCAAGCGTCCGCTGGCGTCGCACACGAAGACCGAGTCGCTGGTGCCGGTTCGCTGGATCGCGCGGATGCAGTCGACCAGCAAGGTGCCCGGCAGAACCGTCACCGGTTGCCGCCGGCTCAGCACGCGCAAGCGCTCCTCGGTCACTGACGGGACACGGCGCGCGACCGCAGATTCGGTGGTGTCGCTCACGCGCCAAGTGTAGAACGTCACCGGCCGGGGTGAACCGGCGGGCACCGGGGCTGCTAGCCTCGGCCGATGGACCGACGTCGACTGAGCGGGGTCGCCCTGATCCTCGTGTCGGCGGCCGGATTCGGGTCCGGCGGGCTCTTTGCCCAGCCGGTCTACGAGGCGGGCGTCGACTGGCTGGTCCTGTCCGCCTGGCGCTTCCTGTTCGGGGCCGGCCTGACCTGGGGCTGGCTGCTCCTGTCAACCGGGCGTCGCCGCGGCTTGCGCGCACTCGATCGACGGGCGGCCATCGCGGCGGTCGCGCTGGGCGTCCTGTACGTCGGCAACTCGGGCACGTACTTCGCCGGGCTCGAGACGGTCTCGCCGTCGTTGGCCGCGCTGATCGTGTACATCTACCCGGCCCTGGTGGCGGTTATGGCGCTGCGCATCGGGCGGCGGCTGGAGGGACGTCGGGCCTGGCTGGCGCTGGGCATCGCGCTGCTCGGGGTCGCCCTGGCGGTCGGCGGGATCGACCCACGCGAGGCACCGCCGGTGAGCGGGCTCCTGCTGATCGTCGCGTCGCCGATCATCTACTCGGTCTGGATCGTGCTCTCCGCGCGGCTGTCCGGCGAGCGCCAGGATGCGGTCGGCGAGGTCGCCGCGGATGGTGCGGCGGCGGCTGCGGCCACCGCGCTGATGATGACCACGACCGCCGCGATCTACTGGCTGCTGGCGCTCGCGACGGGCCGGCCGGTATCGCCGGGCGTCATTCCGTCGGAGGCGTGGGTCGGCCTGGCGGGCGTGGGCGTTCTGTCGACCTTCGTCGCGATCCAGACGTTCTACGCCGGAGCGCAGCGGATCGGGGCTGCCCAGGCTGCGCTGATCAGCACGGTCGAGCCGATCTGGACGATCGCCCTGGCCGGCATCCTGTTCAGCATTGCCCTGACGCCAGTGCAGCTGGCCGGTGGCGTGCTGATCCTGATCGCGGTCGTGGTCGCGCAGACGGGGCCGGCGTCGGAGCGCGCCCGCGGGCCGGCCGTCCGGGTCGCAGACGAGTAGCCACGTCGCGACGGTGGGGGGCCCTGTCAGCCGTACTTCGCGACCATCTTCGTGATCGTGGGCAGGCCGCGCAGGGTGGCCGGCATCCCGAGCGTCTTCTCGAGCAGGCCACCCGAGAACCGGGAAGTGCCGATCCCGCCTCGACGCAGCCAGTACGCCTCGCGACCGACAACCGCGAAGGCATCGTCATCGGTGGCCAGGGCCGCCAGACGTTCGACGGCCTCGTCGGTCGGGCGCCGGCCCAGGAACGCGACGTAGACCGCGCGTCCGTCGCCCCCGGGATCAGCACGGTCGAACGGATGGCGCCGCGCGATCTCGGCAAGCTCGCCCAGCGCGCGAACAAAGGTCTCGACCGGATAGCCGAGATCGGTTTCCAGGGCTCGCTCGATCGTCCGCTCCAGCTTGCTCTCGTCAATCTCGTCTGAATCGAACACGACGTTGCCACTGGCAATGAACGTCTCGACCCGCTCGAACCCGAGGCCCTCGAACGATGCGCGCAGGTTGGTCATCTTCACGTTGTGGCCGCCCACGTTGATCGCGCGCAGGAACGCGGCGTAGCGCACGGATCAGGAACGCGCGGCGCGCAGGACGGCCCGCGCGCCGTCGGCAATGAACGCGCCGTCCGAACCAAGGCCAATGAACCGGAAGCCGAGCGCGACGTGGCCCGGCAGCGCGGCGGCGTCGCGGAGGAGGATCCCGGTCGCCTTGCCCGCATCGTCGGCCGCCGCGACCACCCGCTCAAGGGCGGTCCGGTAGACCGGATCGTCGAACTGGCCTGGGACCCCGAGGCTGTGCGAGAGGTCCGTCGGACCCACGAACAGCACGTCGACGCCGTCGATCGAGGCGATCTCCGCGGCCTGTTCGACGGCGCTGCGCGATTCGATCTGGATAATGCCAACGATCTGCGCGTTGATCCCGCGGACCTCGCCATGGCCACGTTCGCCGAGTCCCGCGCCGCGCGTCGAGAGGGCCAGGCCACGAATGCCGTCCGGCGGGAAGTGCATGCATGAGATCGCCTCGCGCGCCTGCTCCGCCAGGTCAACCCGGGGGATCATGAGCCCGTGGGCGCCGAGGTCCAGTGCGCGCCCGATACGCAGACGCTCGCCCGACTGCGGGCGGACGATCGCGGTTGTCGTGGTGGCGGAGACGGCCAGGAGACTGGCCAGCAGCTCGGTCTCGGTCCCGGCGCCGTGCTCCAGGTCGATGATCAGCCAGTCGAAGCCAGCGCGAGCGCACAGCTCGGTCGCCGTGACGGAGCCCAGGCCAAGGAATGTCCCGAAGAGGGTCTCGCCGCGGTGGATCCTTTGGCGCAGATCGGTGAAGCCCGGAACGGGCGCGTGAGGGGTCAGTTGTGTCATCTGGGCATGATGCGCGGGCGCGGCCCCGCCGCGCACGACGGACGGGGCCAGGGACCGGCGAGTCGCGTCCACGATCTTTCCTGTCATCCGTCCATCAGGCGGTCCTTCGGCGCGGTCCGGGCCGGATCCCAGGCCGACGGGGCGTCGATCGCTGGCGTGTCGAGCGTGAGATTTGCGCCGAGGCGGCTGTGCACAACCCCTGGACCGGTTCATGGTCTCCGGATCACGGCCGAACGCCCGCGTCATGGACCGTTAGCAGGATTTCGCGGATTGCAGGACCCAGAGCGGCTCACCGCCTGTGCCTCGGCGGAGCCGCACATTGAACCATTCGCCCGATGTCACCGTCTGTAGTGAGTGAAGCACCCGATCGGGTGCCGCTGGAGAACCGCCAATGCGGACGAGGCTGGTCGAACGGGCTCGCGATGGCGACGACGTCGCCTTCTCCGAACTCGTCGACCTGGACGGCGACCTGTGCTACGGCATCGCGTATCGGATCCTGCGCGATGTCGAGCGAGCCCAGGACGCTGTCCAACAGGCATTCCTCCTCGCCTGGCGAGAGCTTCCGCGGCTCCGCGATCCCGAGCGCTTCTCGCCCTGGCTGTACCGGCTCCCGTGAATGCCTGTTATGAGGGACCTGCGCCGCCATCGTCGATGGGTTTCGCGGATCAGGGCACTGCCGGTCGACGGACCGAGCGGACCGGATCCGATCGTTTCGGTCGACGACCGCGACACCCTCGATCGCGCCTTCCGGCGTCTGACGCCGGAGCACCGCGCGGTCTTCGTCCTGCATCACCACACGGGTCTTCAGCTGTCCGAGGTCGCCGACATCGTCGGCGTGCCCTTGGGCACCGTGAAGTCTCGACTCCATCACGCCACTCGAATCCTGCGCGCGGCGATCGTCGCTGACAGCCAGACCGAGACCACGGAGGCACGACTGGCATGAACGCCCCGCGCGATCCCGACGCGATCGTCGCTTCCTGGTTGGAGGAGGGGCCCAACGAGGTCCCCGAATCCACCCGACGGGCCATCGCGGTCGCCACTCGAACCACGACACAACACCGGCGTCCCGTGTGGACGTCCTGGAGGACCCAGCTGATGAACCCTTTCTCAAAGGTCGCCCTCGCGGCGCTCGCGATCGTCGCGATCGTCGGTGGCGGCGTCTACTTCTTCTCGCCGGGTGGTCAGGTTGGGGGACCGTCACCTGCTCCCCCGCCGTCACCCGCACCTCAGGGAATCTTGCCGCCCGACTGGAAGTCCTACACGTCGTTCCGCTTCGCGTACTCCATCGACTATCCGGCTGACTGGGTCGTGACCCCAGCGACGAGCGACTGGAACTTCGGGGGGCTGCATCCGGAGGGCAGCAACCTCGACAGGTTCGGCCTGACCCCGACCGGCATCCATGTATTGGTGTCATCGACCCCTGTCACGGCCGAGCAGAGCTCAGCCGACCGGATCGCCGAGCTGGACGCGATCAACGTCGCATGTCGGCTGTCCGATCGCCACGAGATCACGCTCGATGGCGTGACCGCGCGCCAGGAGGACTTCTTCTGTTTCGGGGTCGATTACGGAATTGAGGTGGTCGTGGCTCATGAAACCCGCCACTTCCAGATCGATCTCTTCTCGAAGACGCCGATCGGCGGGACGGATCGGGCCACCTTCGAGCGCTTCCTCGACTCGTTCCGGTTCAGCACGATGGCCGCATTCACCTCGACACGCTACGGTTTTACCGTTCAATACCCGAGTGAGCTCGTGGCCAAACCGAGCCGGGCCGACTGGATCTATCCCAACCTCTTCTCGCCCCATGATCCAAGCCTTGACGGTTTCACTGGCCCCCCGACAAACCCCGGTCTTGGCCAGGCGTGGGTGGGCATCGCATCGATGCCGCTGCCCGACGGAATGACTGGTGACGACTGGATGACCTGGTATGAAGAGCGAAACGAGGCGCTGTACGGCACCTTCTGTCCACAAGTCCGCGGCGGCGAGTGGAAGCCCGCCTCCGTCGCCGGCGCGCCGGGGCGAAGCTCTGAAGCCGATTGCGGATACGAGGTGACGGTCACGGAGATCATCTTCACCCAAGCGGGCCGTGGCTGGATCATCAGCGGCGACACGCCGCTCGTCGACGCGATGGTGCCGTCGTTTCAATTGCCGAACTGATCAGTTGCCTGCCATCTGACGGCCGACGGCCTCAGTCCGGGAACGCCTCTGGCCCTCGCTCGGCGAGGTCGCGCGCCGACTCGGCCGCGGCCTCGCCTTCGGGCGGGATCCAGCTGTACGGGTAGGCGCCGTCGTCCAGCTCTGCCGCCTGGCGCGTGATCCGCAGCGGATGGAACGTGTCGACCATGACCGCCAGTTCCTCGGTCGCCTCCCTGCCGATGGAGGCTTCCGCGGTCCCCGGGTGTGGTCCGTGCGGGATCCCGGCTGGATGCAGCGTGAACGACGCGATGTCCACGCCGCGCCGGCTCATGAAGTTGCCGGCGACGTAGTAGATGACCTCGTCCGAGTTGATGTTCGAGTGGTTGTACGGCGCAGGGATCGCGAGCGGGTGGTAATCGAACTTGCGAGGCACGAATGAGCAGACCACGAAATTTCGAGCCTGGAACGTCTGGTGTACCGGCGGCGGTTGGTGGACCCGACCGGTGATCGGCTGGAAATCCCCGATATTGAAGCGGAATGGCCACAGGTAGCCGTCCCAGCCGACGACGTCAAACGGGTGGCGGCGGTAGTGGTAGGCGGTGATCCGATCCGTTGAGCGCACCTGGATCACATAGTCGCCCTCGTCGGCCTTCGGTTCCACGAACCCGGGCGCGTGGATGTCCCGCTGGCTGTACGGGGCATGCTCCAGGAGCTGGCCGTAGTCGTTGCGATACCGCTTCGGCGGCTCGATGACGGACGGCGCCTCCAGGTACAGCATCCGCTGCACGGAGCCCTCGTCCGGGTCCAGCCGCCAGGAGGTCCCGATCGGCAGGACGAGGTAGTCGCCCGGTCCGTAGAGCAGGGGCCCGAAAATCGTGTCGCACACACCACTCCCCTCGTGGACGAAGAGCATCTCGTCGGCTATGCCGTTCCGATAGAACGTGCCGTCGGGCATCGGCGAGGCGGGACGGACCACGCCGAACACGACATCGTTGTTGAAGTACATCGGCACCCGGCCGGAGACGACGTCGCCGTTCGACGGCAGCCCACCGGTTTTCGTCAGTCGATGTCGATGGAGCCCGTCATCTGCCGCTTCAAGCTCGATCCGGCGGACTGCCTCGATCCGGTGGGTCCGGGTGGGCGGCACGAGGTGATAGAGGAGGGAGCTCCGGCCAGTGAAGCCCTCCATCCCGAAGAGTTCCTCGGCGTAGAGGCTGCCGTCCGAGGCTCGATGCTGGGTATGGCGCTGTTGCGGGATGCTGCCCCGGGCGACGTAGTACATGAACCTGGCCTCCACGGTCGAGGCGGTCAGTCTAGTCGCGTGCTACTCCCGGGAACGGCCCGCCGGGCCGGGTCAATCGATCCCCACGACCTGGCTGCGGCGCTCGAGCAGGATGATGTCCCTCCAGCGCCCGGTGGCGTCTCGGCCCATCCCGCGCTGCACCCCGACCCACCGGAATCCAACCGCTTCGTGGAGCGCGAGGCTAGGCCCATTGTCCGCGAGCACGCCGGCGACAAGCGTCCAAAACCCGGCCGCCTCCGAGGCCGGAAGGAGGGACTCCAGGAGCGCGCGTCCCACGCCGCGACCACGCGCATCGGCAGCCACATACACGCTCTCCCACGCGACGCCCGCATAGACGCGTCGGGAGGAGTACGCGGTCAACGCCGCCCAGCCAAGCACGCCCCTGGCCGCACCTTCGCGAGCGACGAGCCGGCAATCGTGCCGGTGCGAACGGTCGAAGTGGCTCCAGTCCGGCGCTTCGCGCTCGAGCGTGGCATCACCGGTGGCGATCCCTTCGGCGTAGATCCGCCGAACGCCTGGCCAATCGTCGGTCGTCATCGGTTCGATCATGAGCATCGGCCCGCCATCCTCCCTGATGACGAGGAGTCTAGGAGATCGAGCGGCTAGCCGGCCTTCGAGACGACCTCGGCGCTGCGCTTGCCGGTGACTGCGCTCCGGGGGGTGCGGCCAGGGCGCGCGGCCGGCCCGAGCGACCCAATGGCAAGCAGCGTCGTCAGGGTATCGGCATCGACCGGTCGAGCGAACAGGAAACCCTGCCCATCCTGGCAGCCCGCTTCGATGATGGGCCTGATCTGGTCCGGCCGCTCGATCCCTTCGGCGACGAGATCCAGACCGACCATGCGACCGAGCTGGGCGATCCCGCGCAGGAGCTTGAGACCCTCGGGCGTGTCGGCCCCGTCGATGAACTCGCGATCGATCTTGAGAATGTCGACCGGGAAACGACGCAGGTAGCTGATCGAGGAGTAGCCGGTCCCGAAGTCGTCGATCGCCAGGCGTACGCCGAGCGCCTTCAACCTATCGAGCTTGGCCACGGCTGTCGGATCGGCCAGAAGGACGGTTTCCGTGACTTCCAGGATGAGCGCCGCCGGGGCAATGCCATTCCTCCGGAGGGCCCGACGAACATGCCTCATCAGCTTTGGTGATTCAAGCTGGCGGCCCGACAGGTTGACCGCCATCGACAGGCCCGGCGCATCCCGCTGGCAGCTCTTCAGGGTTCGACACGCCGTGTCCAGGACCCACCCACCGATCTCGACGATGCTGCCCGTTCGTTCGGCGATCGGAATGAAACGCCCTGGTGCCAGCAACCCGCGTTCCGGGTGCTCCCAGCGTGCCAGGGCCTCCACCCCGGTGATGACGCCAGACCGAAGATCCACGATCGGCTGATAGTGCACTCGCAATTCGCCCCGTCCGACGGCCCCGGGGAGGTCGGCGGCCAGCCGCGCGTCGTCGTCGGCGGCCGCACGGTCCTCGGGCGCATACCGCCGGTACTGGGCCCGGCCCGCCTGCTTCGCGGCGTACATCGCAAAATCGGCGTTTCTGAGCAGATCACCGGCCGACGACCCATCCGATTCGACCGCCGCAATTCCGATGCTGACGGTCAGCGCCAATCGGTGTTCGCGAAGCTCGATTGGGCGGGCCACGGCGTCGAGGATGCGGATCGCAACAAGCTCCGGCGCATTCTCATCCGTGGGGTCCTCGAGAACCACCGCGAATTCATCGCCGCTCAGTCGCGCCACGGTGTCACCCGGTCGGACGACATGCACCAGCCGATCGGCGACCACCTTCAGGACCTGGTCGCCGACATCGTGACCGAGGCGGTCGTTGACCGTCTTGAAGTCATCGATGTCGAGGAATAGCAGGCTGGTCGAGGCTCCCCGGCGCGACTGCAGCGCGTGCTCGAGCCGATCCATCAACAGGCGGCGGTTCGGGAGACCGGTGAGCAGGTCGTGGAGCGCCTTGAAGGCAAGCTCGTCTTCGAGGTTCTTCCGGTCCGTGATGTCGATCCCGGTGGCGATCGTATAGCGAACGACGCCGTCATCGTCGAGAACCGCCGTGTTCGACCACGCGATGTGCCGCCGGCTTCCATCCTTGCGGACCCACTCGTTCTCGCGCGCGCTCACCGGCTGGCCGGCCTGAATTCGTCCGATCGCCATGAGCACATCCTGACGCTGGTCGGGCGGGACGAGGAAGTCCAGCGACCCTTGCGCGTCGATCTCGGCAGGGCTATAGCCGCTGACCACGCTGGTTGCCGCGTTGTAGCGAGCCAGTCGACCATCCGCGCCGACGACGATCACGATGGCACCAACCGCGTCGAGGATCGCCGCGATGAAGTCCTTCTCCTCGACAAGGTCCTGACGCTGGGACCCGAGCGCGATCGCGCCGGCGAGGCGGTCGCCGACCGCGCGCACGGCCGCCAGGTCCGTTTCGTCGAGCCGGTGCTGGGCGGTCGACTGGACATCGAGCACACCAAGCATGCGCTCTCCGTCGACCAGGGGCACGCAGATCTCGCTCCGCACCGCGGGATCGCCGGCGATGTAGTCCGGGTCCCTGGACACATCGGTGATCAGCTCAGGCTGGCGACGACGGACCACTCGACCAACGAGGCCGCGCGCTCCGTCTAGTGCGGGGGCCAGGTCGCGAGAGCCGCGTTGTGCCCCCGGCGCCAGGTTCGGGCCGTCGCCGAGATAGATCGTGACATGCTCGTACCCGAATTGCTCGGCGAGGATCGATGCGACCGCGTCGAGCGCCGCCGGTCCCGGCCCGGACACGGCCAGTTCGCGGCCGGCTTCCTCGACGCCGCCGAGTTGGCGCGCCCGGCGGCGGAGTGCTTCAAGCGCCTCGCGCGACGCATCCAGGACATGGTCGCGGTCGCGTAGGAGCAGGCGCTGGCGGACGACGGCACCGATGACGATGACGCCGATCGTCGCGTTGAGCGCGACCCTGAAGACCAGGTCGCCGACCGCCATCTGGGCGGGTAGGAGGATGAGCGGCACTACGGCAACGGCAGCAAGCGGGAATAGATCGCGGCCCTGCTGCGCACGGCGGGCATAGGTCGGGCTGTCGTCCATGGCGTCCGTCCAGGTGGCGGTGCCGAATGACACGACGAGCACACCGGCTGACGCAAGCGCGGCGAATGGCCAGGCCCCGAACGCGTCGGCAAGCTCCTTCTGCCCGATGTAGCCGACGCCGAGGCAGGCGAGGCCGAGGAGCAGCGCATACGGTCCGATGAGCCTGAGCGGCGCGAGGAGGGCGAGGTCGAGCATCGCGGTCGCGGCGAGCACGCCGAGGAAGAGGAGCGCATGGAGCAGGAGCGACAGGTGGGCCGGGTCGCCAATGGCCTGGCCGCCGAAGAGTGCGAGCAGGGCGGCAGCGACGGCCGCGCAGACGATCGACGCGTCGAGGTAGATGCTCAACTCGGAGGGACGACTGAGTCGACCTCGCAGCGCCGCCCGATAGGCGCCGATCACGCCGATGACGACCACGACGAGGCCCAGATCGGACGGGAACAGGCGAAGGAGACCGCTCAATTCGAGGTCCCTGAGCAGCTCGGCGCCCAGCCACGCTACGAAAGCAACGGTGATCCAGCCGCGCACCTCCCGGATTCGACCGGTCGTTCCCCGACAGCTGAGAGCGGCGATCGCGAGACCCAGAATCGCCGCCAGGGTCACATGGACCCGCTCCCAGATCAGGGATTGCCCATTGACCCCGACCGCCGCCAACAGGATGGGGACCCCGACAACGGGAACCGCGATGAGCAGGAGGGCGCGCCCGGCGACGCTGATCTGAAGGCGCGACCCGTCCACCGGTGGGCGCCGTGTGGCGGACATGGTGATCGTTCCGTCGGTCAAGGACACCACGCCACGGTGCACCCGTGGGTCCGGGCTGTCCATTCACCGAAAGTGCTACCGGTCCACAACCTCGTCGCGCGGGTCGGACGACCTCGGGCGACTGACGATGGGGGTGGTCAGGGCGCCGAGCCGCTCGATCGCCAGGGTGACGCTGTCGCCGGGTTCGAGGTAGCGCCCAAGCGTCTCGTCGCGGACCTCGAGCAGGCAGCCCGTGCCCACCGTTCCACTGCCGATCAGGTCGCCGGGACGGAGCCGCGCATCCGCCGAGGCCCGCGCCAGCATCTCACCGAAGGAGAAGTGCGCGTCGGACCAGCGGCCACGGCTGGTCTCGACGCCATTGACCGCAGCGGTCATGGCCAGGTCGTATCCGGTCGGGCGGCGCGCGTCAGCCAGCTCATCCGGCGTCACGAGCCACGGACCGAACGAACTGGCGAAGTCCTTGCCCTTGGCCGGGCCCAAGCGCACGACCGTCTCCTCGCGCTGGAGGTCGCGCGCGGACCAGTCGTTGAAGATCGTATAACCGCCGATGGCTTCGTCGGCCCGCCCCGCCGCGAGATCAACGGCTGGCGTATCCACCAGCGCGGCGACCTCCAGTTCGTAGTCCAGCTCGTGCGATGCGGCGGGCGACCAGACGGGTTCGTCCGGGCCGCGGATCTCGGACACGTTGCTGAAGTAGAAAATCGGCAATCGATACCAAGTCTCCGGAACCTCGCCGCCGCGACGTTCCCACATCGTCCGGACGTGGCCCTCGAAGGCGTAGAAGTCGCGTAGCGACGGTGGGCGGAGCAAGGGAGGCCCGAACGCGAGGTCGCCGGCGGCCAGCACCGCGTCGTCATCGTCGCCTCGTGGGCTGAACCCTTCGGCCAACTCGCGAAGCGACTCGACCCGCAGACCGCGAGCGAGGTGGTCATCGAGGGTCGCGACGGGCAGGCGATGGAGCGAGGAATTGTGGGCCAGCCGGGGATCGGCCGCGACCGCGCGGCGTCTCGCCACCTCCAGGTCCAACCAGCGCGCCGGCGTCTCACCGCCGTCGAGGACGGCGGCCAAGCGCCACGAGCCGCCGGCCGGCCCATGGCGCTCGCGGACGTGGGCGATCTTCACTCCGGCAGTCTAGATCGTGACCAGCGCGCCACTGGCAGAGGATGCGGCGTTCGGGATCATTGGGCCGATCTCGCGAGCCATGGGTTCACGCCGCCCGCCTGCTACCGTAATCAGGTGAGACTGTGCAAGCACCTGCGGGGTGCTCCCGCTTGCGGCCACGCCTCCGCCACCGTTCCGTTCGCCCAAGCGGATGCGTGCCAGGAATGCGGGAGTCTGGTCAACATCCGGCTCTGTGCGATGTGCGGCCATGTCGGCTGCTGCGAGTCACAGGCCGGCCACGGTCGCGCCCATGCCCTCGCCGAGGGCCACCCGGTCATCTACCAGACCCCGGCCGGAGACGGTTGGATCTGGTGCTACGAGGAGAGCGCCTACGTCGGCTGACCGTGGATGGGCCGACCGGCGCCGCTAGCTCTAGTTCGTCAGCCGCCGGAACGCGAACAGCGTCGCTCCCTGGAGCAGGACACCGAGGACACCGATCGCGACGACCGCCTGCCCGATGACCAACCAATCGAACCCGGTCGACATGAGTGCCCGCAGCGCCTCGATGACATAGCTGATCGGGTTCCATTGATTGACTATCTGAAGCCATTCGGGCATGAGCGCGGTCGGCACGAATGCGGTCGACATGAAGGCGATCGGGAACAGGAGCAGCGACAGCGTCCCGGTCGCCTGCTCGTTCTTCGTCAGCAGAGCCGGCACGAACGATACGCCCGACCAGGCGACACCGAACGCCCCCGACAGGATAAGGATGAGCACAGCGCCCGCGAGGCCCGTGGCGACCTCGGCCCCGAGGAGGACCGATGCGACCAGGATCGTGCCGGCCATGACCATGCACTCGAAGAACAAGGGGACGAGCTCGCCAGCCAGGATCGAGTAACGGTTGACCGGCGCGACCCGCATCTTGTCGAGGAAGCCGTTGCGATAGTCGTACAACAGGTTCCCGCCGGTCCACGAGACGGCGAAGAAGACGGCGAACACGATCTGGCCGGGGGCGAGGTAGGCGA